>JAIRMD010000249.1 GCA_031258915.1 Prevotellaceae bacterium | reverse complement strand
AAAAATCTTTCCGCGCTTCGCGCGTACATGAAGCGGCAAGACTTGGCCGCCGTAATTGTGCCCACCAACGACCCGCACTTTAGCGAGTACGTGGCCGCTCACTTTAAGTGCCGCGAATGGCTCACGGGCTTCACCGGAAGCGCCGGCACAGCTGTGGTTACTCAGTCCGACGCAGCGCTGTTTACCGATTCCCGCTACTTTTTGCAGGCAGAGCAACAGCTCTCCGGCTCCGGCTTTGAGCTCAAAAAAGAGGGGCTGCCCGAATCCGAGAGCATAGCCGCTTACCTCAAAAAAAGGGTAGCGGAGGGGCGCGTTGGCGTTGACGAAAAGCTGTACGCTGTTGCCACTTTCGATGCGCTCAAGCAGGAGCTGGAGCCGCTTACCCTCGCTGCCGACGACGACCCGTTTGCGGAAATCTGGGACAACCGTCCGCCGCTGCCCGACGACAAGGCATTTTTGATGAGCGACGAAGCTGCAGGCGCCACCGTTGCCGAAAAACTCCGGATGCTCAAGGCCAAGCTCAAGCCCGACGCCAGCAGCATCTACGTAGCATCGGCGCTGGACGAGGTGGCGTGGCTGCTCAACCTGCGCGGCAACGATGTTGCCTACACCCCCGTGAACATTGCGTACGCTGTGGTGGAGCTGGATAGCGATGAGGTGCACCTCTTCATCAACCCCCAAAAGCTGGAAGCCAAAGATGCCGTCACGCTGCAAGAGCAGCATGTTTCGGTCCATGCCTACAGCGATTTTGAGCAGCAGCTGGCGCAAATGGCTACCGGGAAAAACGTTATTTTCAACGGCAGCAGAACCAGCATCGGCATCCGGAGGGTAGCGGAAAAGAGCTGCCGCAGGCTGGCTATCGAAGGCGGCGCGTTTGGCGCCATTACCTTGCTGAAAGCGGTGAAGAACAAGGCCGAGTTGAATGGTTTTCGCCGTGCCATGATTGCCGATGGCATCGCCTGGTTGCGATTTTGGATGTGGCTCGAGGAGCGCATCGGCAGCGGCGAGGTGACCGAAATCAGCGCGGGCGAGCAGCTGCGCTCGCTTCGCGCCGTGTCCCCCGACTTTCTGGAGGAAAGCTTTTCGCCCATTGTTGGGTACAGGGAGCACGGCGCTATTGTGCACTACTCGGCTACGCCGGAGAGCAACATTGCGCTGGGGAGCGATACGTTCATCCTGATAGATACCGGTGCGCACTACCGGTACGGCACCACCGACATCACGCGCACGCTGCACTTCGGCGAGCCAACCGAGCAGGAAGTAAACGACTACACGCTGGTGCTCAAAGGGCACATACAGCTGGCTATGGCAAAATTCCCCTACGGCACGCGCGGTGCGCAACTCGACATGCTGGCGCGGCAACCCCTCATGCAGGATTACCTCGCCTACCTGCACGGCACGGGGCACGGCGTAGGGCACTGCCTCTGCGTGCACGAAGGCCCGCAAAGCATCCGCCTGAACGAAAATCCAACGATACTCGAAGAAAACATGGTTACATCGTGCGAGCCGGGGCTGTACAGGGCCGGACAGTACGGCATACGCATCGAAAACCTTCTGTACACAACCTTGGACGAAGAAAACGAGTTCGGCAGATTCCTGAAGTTTGAGCCCCTGACCCTTTGCCCCATTGATACCAGTGCGGTTAACGGCAAAGTACTCACTTGGCAGGAGAGGGTGTACCTCAACGGCTACCAGTCGCACGTTTTCAGAACGCTTAAACCGCACCTCTCAGCCGATGAGCAGCAATTCTTGAGGACGAAAATTCTTGCGGTGGTAGCATACTAATGGCAGAAAAATTAATCGCACTCGAAAATGTAGAGCCGGTAAGCTTTTACGGGGTCAACAACGTTTACTTCAACGCCATTACTGCATGTTTCCCTAAGATGAAAATTGTGGCGCGCGGCGGAGAGCTTAAAATCTTCGGCTCAAAAAGTGAGGTGGAAGATTTTGAGAATAAGCTCATCAGCTTGGTTGCCTACTACCACAAGCGTGGCCGCACAACCGACGAGGCCATTGCTCAGATATACCACGAAAACGCCGGCGAGGTGCGCGACGATGCCTGCGACGGCGACACGCTGGTGTACGGCAACAGCGGCAGCATCATTAAGGCGCGTACGCCCAGCCAAAAGAAGCTGGCGGAGCTGTACGAAAGCAACGATTTGCTCTTTGCCGTTGGCCCCGCCGGATCGGGCAAAACCTACACGGCCATTGCGCTTGCCGTTCGCGCGCTGAAGAACAAGGAGGTGCGAAAAATCGTCCTCACCCGCCCCGCCATTGAAGCCGGCGAGCGCCTCGGATTCCTGCCCGGCGACATGAAGGAAAAGCTCGACCCCTACCTGCAACCCCTCTACGACGCGCTGCACGACATGATTCCCGTAAAAAAGCTGGAAAAGTTTATGGAGGAGGGCGTGGTGCAGATAGCGCCGCTGGCCTTCATGCGCGGGCGGACGCTCGACAACGCCTTTGTGATACTCGACGAGGCGCAGAACACAACGCTTGCGCAAATGAAAATGTTCCTTACCCGCATGGGCAAAAATGCAAAGTTCATCGTTACGGGCGACGTAACGCAAATTGACTTGCC
>JAIRMD010000124.1 GCA_031258915.1 Prevotellaceae bacterium | reverse complement strand
TTATACTGCACGCGGGCAGGTTTTGCGCAGTAGTGGCGCTTCCCCGTAGGGGAAGCATATCAGTAGAAAAATGTCGGCCACCGGCCTCCCCCGTTCCCCGTAGGGGAACAACATCAATGTCAGGCGTTTCTCTGCTGACGTTGTTCCCCTACGGGGAACGGGGACGCATCATACGCTTTTTCTACTGATATGAATGCCCTAAAGGGCAATGCGCAAAACCTGCCCGCGTGCAGTATATTGATTAAGGGGGGTTGGGCAAAAGTAATACTTTTTGGGGAAAATCTTTTTTTGAGGTGCTATGAAAAAATGGTATTGCAGATGCCGATGCTGTGGCTGGCGCTCCAAAAGCCGTCGAAGCGGCCTTTGCACCTAACCGGAGGCTGAAAAAAATATGCATCATCACTCGTAAACCAGCGATGAAAGGCTTTCCGGGTTGAATACTTCGCACGCAAGCGCCTGTATTTGCTCGGCGGTAACGGCTCGGATGCGCTCCTCCACCTCTTTTGGGGGGTCGATTTTGCCGTAGGCGAGCAGGCTTTTGCCGATGCCCAGCATGGTGTGCTCGTTGCTCTCCGCGCCGATGATCATTTGCCCCAGCAGCTGCTTTTTTGCGCACCTTAGCTGGGTGGCGGAGAGCTTGCCGCAGCGCAGCTTTTCCAGCTCTTCGTTCACCACGCTCAGGCATTTTTCGACGGCGTTTTTTTCGGTGCCAAAGTAGATGGTTGCCGCTCCGCAGTCGGCGTAGAGCATCGAGGCGACCTCTACGCCGTACGCCAGCCCGTGCGTTTCGCGCAGCGCAAGGCTTAGCCGTGAGTTTTGGCTTGGCCCGCCCAGCAGGTTCACCAGCAGGTACAGCGCAAAGCGGTTGCCGTGCGTGTAGCCAAAGGTGCGGTTGCCCAGCAGGCAGTGCGCCTGATAGGTTGACTTCCGGCTTACCTTTCGGAAGACGCTGTAGCCGGGTATTTGCCCCCTTTGGCGCTGGGTGTTGCTGCGCGGCAGGTGCGCAAAGTACCTCTCCGCCAGCTTCGCCAGTTGCTCGACGCCGAAGCGCCCTACCGACGAAAATACCATCTGGTCGGTGGTGTAGCAGCGGTTGACAAAGCTGCGCACCCGCTCCTGCGAAAAGTTGCGCAGGCTTTTGGCGCTCCCCAGTATGCTGCGCCCCAAGCTCGACGCGGGGAACATCAGCTCCTCGAACTCGTCGAAAATGAGCTCCGAGGGGCTGTCGCGGTACAGGTTGATTTCGTCGCGCACCACGTCTTTCTCTTTTTCGAGCTCTGCTGGCGGAAAAATCGAGTTGAAGGTAATGTCGGAAATAATGTCAAATGTTTTGCTCAGGTCGCGGCGGAGCGCTACGGCGTGCACAACCGTCTCTTCCTTTGCCGTAAATGCGTTCAGGTCGCCACCCTGACTCTCAAGCATAGTGCTTATTTGTAGCGAGTTGCGATTTTTTGTGCCCTTAAACAGCACGTGCTCCAAAAAGTGCGCCATGCCGTGCTCATGCTCCAGCTCGTCGCGCGTGCCGGCGTTGATGGTCAGCCCGCAGTAGGCCACCGCCGATTTTACCCGCTTGTGCGCAAAGCGCAGCCCGTTGGGTAGCGTAAGCGTTTCAATTTCCATGGTTGCTGCTAAAAAAAAGTAGCGCAAATGTAGCATATTTCGCCAACATGTACAATTTTTTACTACTTTTGCCACCCTGTTACTATAGCAATATGATCTACTTATTCTCACTTTAAATTAGCTTGCCCAAATGCAAATGATAGCGCTGCACAACCTCAACAAGACCTACTACAGCGGAGCGCCGCTGCACGTGCTCAAGGGCGTAAACCTGAGCATTGAGCGGGGCGAGCTGGTGTCGATCATGGGGGCATCGGGGTCGGGCAAATCGACCCTGCTCAACATACTTGGCATACTCGACACCTACGATAGCGGCAGCTTCTACCTCAACGGGATGCTGATAAAAAACCTCAGCGAGACGCGCGCTGCCGGGCTGCGCAACCGCCTGATTGGGTTCATTTTTCAGTCGTTCAACCTCATCTCCTTCAAAAATGCTATGGAAAACGTAGCCTTGCCGCTGTTTTACCAGGGGGTGAGCCGCAAAAAGCGCAACCAGCAGGCGCTGGAGTACCTCGACAGGCTTGGGCTGCGCGGCTGGGCAAAGCATCTGCCCAGCGAGCTTTCGGGCGGGCAAAAGCAGCGCGTCGCCATTGCGCGCGCGCTCATTGCGCGCCCGCAGGTCATCCTGGCCGACGAGCCTACCGGTGCGCTCGACAGCAAAACATCGCTCGACGTGATGCAAATCCTTAGAGATGTAAACAAAAGCAACCAAATAACCATGATTATCGTTACCCACGAGCGCGGCGTAGCCGACGCCACCGACAAAATTATCCGCATCAAAGACGGCGTGATTGAAGCAGTAGAGCAGGGTAAAGGCGTTATCTCGCAGGCGGAGAGGATAAAGTGATTTTTAGTGATTTTTAGTGACTTTTGAAAGCTGAAATCTAATGTTTGACCTCGATCTTTGGCAGGAAATATTTAATACCATACGCAAAAACAAGCTGCGTACGTTCCTCACCGGTTTTTCGGTGGCGTGGGGGATTTTTATGCTCATTATTTTGCTCTCGGCGGGCAATGGGCTAAAGAACGGCGTGATGTCCAACTTCTCCGGGCGCGCCACCAACACGGTGGAGGTGTGGGGCGGACGCATATCCATCCCGTTCGAGGGGCTCCCCAACGGGCGCCGCATCAGGCTCGACAGCAAGGATGTTGAGCTGGTGGAGACGCGCGTACCCAGCGCCGGCAACGTAAGCGCCGATTTGTGGAAGAGCGGCAACGTTACGTTTGGCAGCGAGTTTACCTTTTGCGAAATGCGCGGCGTATATCCCGCCATTCGGACGATTGACAACATTGACGTGCGCCCCGGCGGGCGCTTTATCAACGAGCTGGACATGCGCGAAAGGCGAAAGGTGGCGCTCGTCAACGAACGCCTGAAAACCGTGCTGTTTAAGGAAGAAGACCCCGTAGGGAAGTACGTCAAAATACTCGGCGTAATGTTTCAGGTGGTAGGCGTCTACGACCTCAACAGCAGCTGGGGCAACGACATCGTGGTGTACATCCCGTTTTCTACGGCGCAGCAGCTGTTCAACCGTGGCTACGGCGTCAACTCGGTGAGCTTTACCATCAGCGGGCTGGACACGCGGCAGGAGAATGAGCTCTTTAACGCTGCGCTGCGCAAAAAATTTGCCGAGCTGCACCGCTTTGACCCTAACGACCTGCGGGCGGTGGGCATTCACAACCAAATGGCAAACTACCTGCAAACGATGTCGATTTTCAACGGCATCTCGCTCTTTCTTTGGATTATTGGCATCGGGACGCTCACGGCGGGCGTGGTGGGCGTGAGCAACATCATGCTCGTTACCGTGCGCGAGCGCACCAGAGAGTTTGGCATTCGCAAGGCGCTGGGGGCATCGCCCGCCTCCATACTTCGCCTTATTTTGCTGGAGTCGATGCTTATCACCGGCCTGTTTGGGTACGTTGGCATGGCGCTGGGGATAGGCGTTTCGGAGGCCATCAGCGCGGCGCTCGAAGCCATGAATGGCGGCGGCGACAGCAGGGTTATCCTGAAAAACCCTACGGTGGACATGAACATTGCCCTCCTCGCCACGCTGGTGCTGATGGTGGCAGGCATAGTTGCCGGCTACTTTCCGGCGCGAAAGGCTATTCAGGTTGCGGCGGTGGAGGCGATGAGGGCGGAGTAGGCAGGGATTACCCGCAGCTCATAATCGCTAAACCCACGCAGGTAGCGCAGATTACGGAGAGTACCCCCCGCATTTCAACATCTTTTAGCTGCCAAAACGCTTACCGTTACCGGTATTTTCTACAAAATATTTACCTTTGCAGGAGTACACCTGCCGATAAATTTGACGGCCCCGGCGCCGCTTGCTTACTAACTACAAAGAAACGCTACAGAACATGTCCTTTTATAAAGAAAGAGCTGCCGACGAAGGGCTTACCTTCGATGATGTGCTGCTGGTGCCGGCCTACTCGGAGGTGCTGCCGCGCGAGGTATCGGTCGCCACATGGTTTACTCGCCGCATTGCCATCAACGCGCCTATTGTGTCGGCGGCAATGGACACCGTAACGGAGGCTCAGCTGGCCATAGCCATTGCCCGCGAAGGCGGCATTGGCGTAATTCACAAAAACATGAGCATTGAGCAGCAGGCCGCGCAGGTGCGCATCGTAAAGCGCGCCGAGAATGGCATGATTTACGACCCGCTCACCATCAACCCCGACAAAACGGTGGGCGATGCGCTGCTCATTATGAAAGAAAATAAAATTGGCGGCATTCCGGTAGTAAGCGGGCAGCGCAAGCTGGCCGGCATTGTTACCAACCGCGATTTGCGCTTCGAGGACAACATGAGCCGCCTTATCTGCGAGGTGATGACGCCGCGCGAAAAGCTCATCACCATTACGGAAAAAGACCTCAAAAACCTTGAAAGCGCTGCCGAAATTCTCCGCATCCATAAAATAGAAAAGCTGCCGGTAGTAAACGCCGAAAACGACACGCTGCAAGGCTTGTTTACGTTCAAAGACTTGACCAAAATTAAGGATAACCCTAACGCGAGCAAGGATAGCATGGGTCGGCTGCGGGTGGCGGCGGGCGTGGGCATTACCGCCGATGCCATGCAGCGGGTGGCCGCGCTGGTGGAGGCCGGCGTTGACGCCATCGCCATCGACACGGCGCACGGCCACACGCTTGGCGCGGTGGAGCTGCTCCGGCAGGTAAAGCAGCAGCATCCGGCCATTGAGGTGGTGGTGGGCAACACCGCCACCGCCGAGGCTGCCCTGCTGCTCGCCGCCGCCGGCGCCGACGCCGTAAAGGTGGGGATTGGCCCCGGCTCCATCTGCACCACGCGCATCATCGCGGGCGTGGGCGTGCCGCAGCTCTCCGCCATCTACGACGTTGCCAAGGCGCTCAAGGGAACAGGCATTCCCGTGATTGCCGACGGCGGCATCCGCTACTCCGGCGACATCGTAAAAGCGCTGGCGGCAGGCGCCGATAGCATCATGGCCGGGTCGATGTTTGCCGGCGTGGAGGAATCGCCCGGCGAAACGATTATCTACAACGGCCGAAAATTCAAGTCCTACCGCGGAATGGGGTCGCTCGAGGCCATGCAGCACGGCTCCAAAGACAGGTACTTTCAGGCGGAGGTGGACGACTTAACAAAGCTGGTGCCCGAGGGCATCGCCGGGCGGGTGCCGTTCAAGGGTACGCTCTCGGAGGTGGT
>JAIRMD010000119.1 GCA_031258915.1 Prevotellaceae bacterium | reverse complement strand
TTCAATTGACAGTTGACAATGAAGAATTGGGGCAGCTGTCCATTGTCAGCTACCCATTGGCTTTCGGGCAAGCAGCCCAAAAGCTTTTCACTCCGAAGTGAAGCTTGTTTCGTCATGCTTTTAATCAGCTTGCAAACGCTGAGTTTTTTATACCGCGCAAAAGTAGCAAAAAAATATCACAAAACAAAAAAGCAAGATGCATTTTTTTCATCGGCGGCGAAGCCCTCACCGAAGGTAGCTGCACCCCCATCCTGAGTATGCTTTCGTATACTCCACATTTTTGCTTACCTTTGCCGTTCACATATACATTGAGAAAATCTGAAATCTGAAATCTGAAATCTGAAATCTGAAATGAGAACAAAAGCCGTTAGGCTATACGGAAAGAACGACCTCCGGCTGGAGGAGTTTGAGCTTCCGGCCATCACCGAAAGTGAGATTTTGGCAAAGGTTGTTTGCGACAGCATTTGCATGTCGTCGCACAAAGCCTCGCGCGAGGCGGATGAGCACAAGCGCGTGCCGCGCGATATTGCCCAAAACCCAACCATCATAGGGCATGAGTTTGCAGGCGAGCTTGTGGAGGTTGGAAGGCGCTGGCAAGGGCAGCTTGCCGTGGGCGACAAGTTCGCCATACAGCCTGCGCTCAACTACGAGCATGGCCCCGTGGGTATCCTCAGCGCGCCGGGCTACTCCTACCGCTACGTTGGCGGCGATGCCACCTATGCCGTCATTCCCCGCGAGGTGATGGAGCAGGGGTGCCTGCTGCGCTACGAGGGCAAAGGCTACTACCCGGCATCGCTCTCCGAGCCGCTCTCGTGCGTCATTGGCGCCATGCACGCCAGCTACCATACCACGCCCGGCTCGTACGCCCACAAGATGGAGATTGTAGATGGAGGCTGCATGGCAATACTTGCAGGCGTTGGCCCTATGGGGCTGGCGGCCATCAGCTACGCCATTCACCGCCCAGACCGCAAGCCGCGGCTCTTGGCTGTAACCGACATTGACCAAGCTCGCTTAGACAGGGCTGCGGCGCTCTACCCGCCGCAGGAAGCCAAGCAAAACGGCATTGAGCTGCGGTACGTCAACACTGCGGCCATGAGCGACGCCGTTGCCGAGCTTAAAGCGCTCACCGGAGGAAAAGGCTACAACGACGTGCTTGTTTTTGCGCCGGTAGCTTCGGTGGTAGAGCAGGCCGACGCTATCCTATCCTGCGACGGCTGCCTGAACTTCTTTGCAGGGCCTGCCAAGAGCGACTTCAAAGCGCTGCTCAACTTTTACAACGTGCACTACGCCTCCACCCACGTGGTAGGCACCAGCGGCGGCAACACCGACGACATGAAAGAGGCGCTGGCCATGATGAGCAACGGCTTGGATCCGGCGGGGCTGGTAACGCACGTGGGCGGCATCAACGCCGTAATTGATACCACGCTCAACCTGCCGCAAATTCCCGGCGGAAAAAAGTTGATATACACGCACATCGAAATGCCGCTCACCCCCATTGCCGATTTTGCCGAAAAGGGAAAGCGCAACCCCGCATTTGCAGCGCTGGCAAAGATTTGCGAGCGCAGCAAAGGCCTGTGGAGCGTAGAGGCAGAGGAGTACCTGCTGGCAAACGCCTGCGAGCTAAGCCATTAACCCTACCTTCGCAGCCGTGCCACCGGAATACTCAGCATGTCGCGGTATTTTGCCACAGTGCGGCGGGCGATAACGTAGCCCTGCTTTTTGAGCGCACCGGCAATTTCTTCATCGCTCATCGGGCAGCGTTTATCCTCGCCGTCAACCAGCTTTTTTATGGCGGCTTTTATCCGGCGGGTCGATATTTCCTCGCCGTCCTCCATTTTCATGGATTCCGAAAAGAAAAATTTGAGCGGGTATATCCCGAAGTTCGTCTGCACGTACTTGTTGCTCACCACGCGCGAAATGGTGGAGAGGTCATACCCCGTATTGTCCGCTACGGTGCGCATCACCATAGGCTGCAGCTTGGCCTCATCTCCGGTAAGGAAAAATTCCCTTTGCTTTTGCACGATGTCGTTCATCACCACGGCAAGGGTTATGTGCCGGCGCTGGATGGCCTCGATAAACCAGCGCGCATCGTCGATTTTTTGGCGGACAAAGCTCGCTGCCTCCCTGTTTTTTGCGTGGCTTTTGAGCAGCGAGATGTACTCAGGGCTGATGCACAGTTCCGGCGTATTGCGCGCCGTGAGGGTTTGCTGCAGCTCTCCGTTCTTGTACTCCACCACAAAGTCGGGGATAATGGGTGGGGCGGTTTCTATCACCTCCTCGCCTACTCCTGCGCCCGGGTGGGGGGTAAGCTTAGTAATTTCGGCGACTGCTGATTTCAGCTCCTCGCCTGCGATGCCGAGTTCGGTGCAAATTTTATCGTAGCGCTTGTTGGAAAAATCGTCAAACGAGCGCTGCAAAATTGCTTTGGCCAGCTGCACCTCTCTCGTTTGCGCCTCCCTGGCGTCGAGCTGAAGCAGCAGGCACTCCTGCAGGTTTCGCGCACCAACGCCCACAGGCTCAAAATCCTGTATCACGCGCAGCATCTCCTCCAGCTCCGGCTCGCTCGCCGTCCGGTTTTCGGTGAACGCCATGTCGTCGGCTATTTCGCTGAGCGAGCGGCGCAGGTAGCCGTCGCTGTCCATGCAGCAGATGATGAAAGTCGCTATTGCCCGTTGGCGCTCGTCAACGGGGCGGAGCGAAAGCTGCGAGAGCATGATTTCGTAGAATCCAAGCTGGTGCTGACCGGTAAAGCTCCTGTCGCGATTTTCGCGAGGGCGGTTATGGTCGTGCAGGCGATACGAGGGCATTTCTTCGCTGGCTTCGGCTATGCTGGCCGTCGCGCACTCTTTTTCCGGAGGCGTAGCCTCTTTGACTTCCTCCAGCGCAGGGTTATCCTCCAGCTCCTCATTCACGCGGCGGTCGAGCTCCGTAATCGAAAGCTCCAGCATCTTTATTTGCTGAAGCTGCTGCGGTGAAAGCCGCAGCAGTTGCTTTTGGGTGAGAATTTGCTTTTGCACGAAAAAGATTTCAGATTTCAAATTTCAGATTTCTGCCATTCCGCAGCGCTCTATTCCTAACTCCTAAACTCCTCAAAATTCCGCATTCTTTGACGTTCTGGGGAACGGGATTACATCGCGGATGTTGCTCATGCCGGTAATGAAGAGCAGCAGCCGCTCGAAGCCCAAGCCAAAGCCGCTGTGGGGCGCTGTCCCGAAGCGCCGCGTGTCGAGGTACCACCACAGCGTTTTGGTATTCATCTTGAGCTCGTCAACGCGCGCCCGGAGCTTGTCGAGGTTCTCCTCGCGCTGCGAGCCGCCTATAATTTCGCCGATTTTGGGGAACAGCACATCCATTGCGCGGACAGTTTTGCCGTCGTCGTTCTGCTTCATGTAAAACGCCTTGATGTCTTTCGGGTAGTTGGTCAGAATCACAGGCTTGCCGAAGTGTTTTTCCACGAGGTAGCGCTCGTGCTCGCTCTGCAAGTCGGTACCCCAGCGCACGGGGAACTCAAACTTTTGCCCGCTTTGCTCCAGAATTTTTACGCCCTCGGTGTAGCTTAAACGCGCGAAGCCGGTGCTGCAAACGCTTTGCAGGCGCTCAATCAGCTCCTTGTCGTACATCTCGTTGAGGAACTTCAAATCGTCCATGCAATGCTCCAGCGCGTACTGCACCAGCGATTTGATAAAATCTTCGGCCAAGTCCATGTTGTCCTGAATTTCGTAGAACGCCATTTCCGGCTCAATCATCCAAAATTCGGCCAAGTGGCGCGGGGTGTTTGAGTTTTCGGCGCGGAAGGTGGGGCCAAAGGTGTACACCTCGCCCAGCGCCATAGCGCCCAGCTCGCCCTCGAGCTGACCCGAAACGGTGAGGCTGGTTTCGCGGCCAAAGAAATCTTCGGTAAAGTCAACCCTGCCGTCCTTAGTGAGCGGCGGATTTTTGGCATCGAGCGTGGTAACCCTGAACATTGCGCCTGCGCCTTCGGCATCGGAGGCCGTTATAATGGGCGTGTGCAGGTAAACAAACCCTCTGTCGTTGAAATACTTGTGAATGGCGTAGGCCATAGCGTGGCCTATGCGCAGCACTGCGCCGAAGGTGTTGGTGCGGGGGCGCAGGTGGGCAACTTCGCGCAGAAATTCAAGCGTGTGCCCCTTTTTTTGCAGCGGGTACGTCTCCGGGTCGGCGGCGCCGTACAGCTCCACGTCGGTCACCTGAATCT
>JAIRMD010000074.1 GCA_031258915.1 Prevotellaceae bacterium | reverse complement strand
CACACACACACACACACACACACACACACACACACACACACACACACACACACACACACACACACACACACACACACACACACACACACACACACACACACACACACACAAGTACATTCCGGCGAAGGTAGTAAAAATAAACTTCTCCGCCAAAAGTTTTGCCACTTCTTTTATCCTGCCTCCGGCGCTTTTTTTGAGCTGCCGGGGGCAGCTTTTTTTGCTGCACGCCTCACAGGGCAACCTGGAATTCCTTTCTTTTTACCAAAAATCAGAACCTGCTATGAAAAAGTTTATATGCGACTCCTCATGACGTGGGCTGCCTAATTTTACGCTGCCCGTGCGCAGCATAATTAGCATCAATAAAAAGTGCTAATCAGCAGCATTACAGTATTCGTAATTCTCAATTTATAATTAAAAAAAACAGTTTACTATGAAACGAAAGCTATTAATTTTTGTGCTGTCTTCGCTACCTCTGCTGTATGCGGGGTGTGGAGACGAAACGCTGGACGCTACTGCCGGGCAGTACGATCCGGGCTCTCCGGTAACGGTGGAGAGGTTTACGCCCGACAGCGGCGGCGCGGCCACGCAGCTGATGATTTACGGCTCCAACTTCGGAACGGACGCCTCGAAAATCCTTTTGACCGTAGGCGGTAAGCAAGCTGCGGTGGTGGGCTGCAACGGAACGGTGATTTATGCCCTCGTGCCCCTTCAGGTGCGAAGGGATACGGGGTGGTGCGACCTCGCGCTCCGCGTGGGCGAGCAGGATGTTGCGCTCGCAAACAAGCTGCACTACACGCCGCGCTACCTCGTTAGCACGATTGCGGGGGAGTTTGTGAACGACGCGAGGGAGGGCGCCATAGTTGATGGAACGTTTGAGGAGGCGCGGTTCAACGAGCCTTACTGGATGGCCTTCGACCCGGATAAAAACATCTACCTTATAGAGGAAAACAACGGGCTGCGCTACATTGACTTCCATGCGAAGACGGTTAGCACCAAGTTCCGCATCGGAAACGGCATGAACCGCCCTCGCACCATTGCCTTCACGCCCGGCTACGACACCATGATTATCGTTAACGATGCGAGTGAGTGGACGGATATGGGGCACGCCATGCTGACCGCCGCCGACAACTTTACCTCATGGCGCAACATCCTAAACTCCAAGCAGTGCAACGGCAGCGCTTTCCACCCCGTTGACCACAGCTACTACTTCAACAGCTACGAGGCGGCGCAGGTATTTAAGGTAACCGCGCCCCTCTCGGCAGTACCCTGGTCAACAGCGTCGTACGAGGAGCTGTTCAGAGCCGGCGACGTAAGGTGGGAGTTTAACATCCAGTTTGCCCCCAGCGGCGACTTTGCCTATCTCGTGTCCGTCAACCAGCACTACATCATGAAATCCATGTACAACTGGGATACGCACAAGCTGGAGCGCGCCACCGACTTCGCCGGCGTAAAAGGCGCAACCGGCTACATGGACGGCGCAAACACCTCCGCCCGCTTTAATTATCCGCATCAGGGCGCTTTTGATGAAGACGACAACTTCTACCTCTGCGACGCGATGAACCACTGCATCCGCAAAATTACGCCCAGCGGCATTGTTACCACCTTTGCCGGCCGCCCGCAAAGCTACGGGTATGTGGACGGCGACCTGCGGACAGCGCAGTTCGACAGGCCGCAGGGTATTGCTTACGACAAAGAGAGCAGAGTATTTTACATAGCCGACCAAAAAAACCGGCGCGTCCGAGTAATAAAATTTGAGTAAAACAAGCACATCATGAAAAAAATCATCTTACTATGTTTACTTGCCTTTGCTGCTGCGGCGATACCTGCGGGTGCGCAAAGCACAGGCAGCACAAAGGTGGAGGTTACGGGCGCCGTAACCGACGAAAAAGGCGAGCCGCTGATTGGCGTTAACATCGCTGTTAAGGATAAGCCCGGCTTGGGAGCGAACACCAACCTGGAGGGTAAGTACCGCATCGCCACCACCCTTTACTCCACGCTGATATTCTCCTACCTGGGCTACACGCCGCAGGAGGTGCTTGTGGAGGGCAGCAGCATCAGCATTGTGCTGAAGGAAAGCGAAACCAGCGCGCTGGACGAGGTGGTGATTACCGCCGTGGGGGCGCAAAGAAAGGAGACGCTCACGGGCGCCATAAGCACCATAGACGTTAAAAAACTCAAGGTAACCAGCGCCAACATCACCAACTCGCTTGCGGGCAACGTGGCCGGCATCATCGCCATGCAAACGTCGGGCGAGCCGGGCGCCAACCAAACGGAGTTTTGGATACGCGGCATCTCCACCTTTGGGGCGGGCTCCAGCGCCCTGGTGCTGGTGGACGGATTTGAGCGCCCCTTCAACGAGGTCAACGTGGAGGACATAGAGAGCATCTCCATCCTGAAGGACGCATCGGCCACCGCCATCTACGGCTCGCGGGGCGCCAACGGCGTGGTGCTGGTAACCACCAAGCGCGGCGGGCCGGGAAAAATCAACATCAGCGCCAAGGCCGAGTACGGCTACAACACCCGCACCCGCACCCCTGAGTTTGTGGACGGCTACACCTACGCCACGCTGGCCAACGAGGCTAAGCTCTCGCGCAACCAAGAGCCGCTCTACACCTCAACCGAGCTGGATATTATAAAGTACAACCTCGACCCGGACGTGTACCCGAGCGTGAACTGGCAGGACATCCTGCTGCGCGACGGCGCCGGCATCTACCGAGCCTCCATCAACATGGACGGCGGCGGCTCTACGGCGAGATACTTTGTGTCGGGTAGCTTCCTCGAAGAGGAGGGCATGTACAAGGTGGACGAGGCGCTGAAGGATTACAACACCAACGCCAACCTGCAGCGCTGGAACTACCGCGCCAACGTGGATATAGACATCACGCCCACCACCGTGCTGCGCACGGGCGTGTCGGGGTTTTTTGAAAAGCAAAATAAAGCCGGGCTTAACGACGACATCTGGGAATCGATTGGCGGAACTACGCCCACAACCATCCCGGTAATGTACTCCAACGGGATGGTGCCGGCGCAGGGCACAGGCCGCCAAACCAACCCCTGGGTTATGTCCACCAAAACCGGCTACAAGGAGTTTTGGCGCAGCAAGGTGGAGACCAACATCGCCATCGACCAGGACTTCAAGTTCATCACCGAAGGGCTGCGCTTCACCGGACGCTTTGCCTTCGACTCCGACAGCAAAAACGACATTAAGCACGAGATGTGGCCGGAGCAGCACCTGGCCGAGCGGCGGCGAAACCCCGACGGGAGCCTCACCTTTAAGCGGATATCCACCGAGCAAAAGATGAAGCAAATATCCGGCTCGTGGGGCGAGCGGATATTCAACCTCGAAGCCGAGCTGCACTACCACCGCCGCTTTGCGGAGGCTCACGACGTGAGCGCCATGGTTAAGTACGCCCAGCGTGAGCAGGCCGAAACCTCCAACGTGGGCGAAGACATACAGCGGGGCATCCCGCGCCGCAACCAATCGCTGGCTGGCCGCCTGACCTACAACCTCTTTGGCCGGTACCTGCTGGAGTTCAACGGCGGGTACTCCGGATCGGAGGTCTTCAAAACAGGATACCAGTTCGGGTTCTTCCCCGCCATATCCGGCGGCTGGAACATCTCGGAAGAGCCTTGGCTAAAGCCGCACATAGGGTGGCTCAACCTCCTCAAAATACGCTACTCCTACGGGCAGGTGGGTAATGAAAAGATAAAGCGCGGAAACGACGACGTTCGATTCCCCTACGTGGAGACAATAGACATGATGAGCGGCTACGACTTTGGCGACTTCGGCAACGGAAACAGCTACGAGGGCAGGCACTACTCCGAAGTGGCCGCCGAGGCGCTCTCGTGGGAGGTCTCCACCAAGCACAACCTTGGGCTGGACATTCACCTGTTAGACAGCAAATTTTCGGGCACGATAGATGTCTTTCAGGACGTGCGGAGCGACATTTACAAGGAGCGCGAACACCTGTCGAGCATGGTAGGCATCACCAACAAGCCGTGGGCCAACGTGGGCAAAATGGAAAATCGCGGCTTCGACGGACAGTTCAACGTCATCCAGCGCGTGGGCGAGGTGGACTTCACGCTGCGCGGCAACATTACCTACACCCACAACAAGGTGATAGAGTACGACGAGGAGGCCAACTCCCTGCCCTACAAAATGACGCAGGGCTACCGCTGGGAGCAGGCAAAGGGCTTGATAGCGCTGGGGCTTTTTGAGGATTTTGACGACATCCGCAACAGCCCCAAGCAAACGTTTGGGGAGTACCTGCCCGGCGACATTAAGTATAAGGACGTGAACGGCGACGGCCTCATAGACGACAACGACATTGTGGCCATTGGCGCAACCCGCGTCCCGAGCTTAATTTACGGGGCTGGGCTCTCGATGGTCTGGAAAGGGATGGACGTAAACGTCCACTTTCAGGGCGCCGGCGAATCATCCTACTTCCTCACCGGCTACGGCGTGCGACCCTTTGTGGACGGCACGTGGGGGAATATCCTCACCGCAGTGGGCGACCCCAGCAACCGCTGGATTGCGCGCGAAATATCCGGTACGCCCGACACGGAGCGCACCGACGCGCAGTTCCCGCGCCTCTCCTACGGGGGCAACAGCAACAACTACCGCAACTCCACCTTCTGGCTGCGAAACGGCGCCTACCTGCGCTTCAAAACGCTCGAGGTGGGATACACCATCCCAAAGCACATTACCAACAAGGCGCACATCAGCAACCTGCGCGTATTCTTTATCGGCACCAACCTCTTTGTGTGGGACTACCTCAAGCTCTGGGACCCGGAGCTGGGTAGCGGCGACGGGCTAAAGTATCCGCTGGCAAAAACCTTCACGCTGGGGCTAACGCTTAATTTGTAGCTAACTAAATGAAAAATAAAATGTTAAAATGAGATAAGCCATGAAAAAGATACTTTTTATATCCCTCACCGCCCTGCTCGCCGGCGCCTGCGCCGACTACCTGGACATGGACCACCTGCTGGAAAACAAGCTGGACATAGAGGGCGTGTTTGAGAGCAAAGACTACTCCGACGAGTGGCTGGCCGGCGTATATTCGCACCTCACGGGCAGCAACGCAGACGTAGGCACCAAAGACCATACGCCTTTCAACATGATTTCGGACGACATGTACTTCAACGACCGCAGGAAAGCGGCCGACAACGGACGAACATACAGCAAATTCAAGAACGGGGAGTACACCGAAAACGACGAGCAAAGCTCGTGGGCATCGTGCTGGCAAGGCATTCGCGACGCCTCGACCTACATCAACCGAATTGATGCCTGCACCGAGCTCACGTCGGCAGAAATCGTTGACCGCAAAGCGCAGGCTCGCTTTGTGCGCGCCTACCTCTACTGGCTGCTGCTGCGCAAGTACGGCCCCATACCCATCCTTCCGTTAGATGGGCTTGACTTCACCAAGGACTACGACGAGCTGGCCGTGCCGCGCAGCCCCTACGGGGAGTGCGCCGAGTTCATCGCGGGCGAGCTGGCGCTGGCGGCGCGGGATTTGCCGGTTAGCGCCCGCGACAACCGCAACATTGCCCGCCCCACCAGGGGCGCAGCCTTAGCCGCCCGCGCAAAGGTGTACCTCTACTCGGCAAGCCCCCTGTTCAACGGCAACACCGACGCCTGGGCGGCGCAGCTGGTTGACCACGAAGGTAAGCGGCTGGTATCGGACGTGCGCGACGAGGAGAAGTGGGCAAAGGCGGCGGCCGCCGCCAAAGAGGTGATGGACCTGGGCGTTTACGAGCTGTACACCGTCCCCGTCCGCCACGAGCCCGGCGACGGCACCAAAACAGGCCTGACAAACAGCCCCTGGATGACCTACCCCTACTACTACTACCCGGCAACGCTTGCCCCCCCGCACCACGCGGAGTATTCTACCCGAGACTTCCCCGACGGATGGCGGGACATCGACCCGTTTGAATCCTACCGCCAGCTTTTTAACGGCGACATGCGGGCATGGGGATCTCCGGAGCTGATATTCACGCGGGGCGCAAACCATTCTTCCGCAGGAATAGCGGCGATGCTTATCCACCAGATGCCCTACTCCATGAACGGCTGGAACACGCACGGCCTGACCCTGAAAATGTACGATGCCTACTACATGAACGACGGGGCAGAGTTTCCGTCCGGCAACCGGCCTAAAGGCTATACGCCAGCCCCCTCCGTGTACAAAAGCAATCCGGATACCGTAGAGAAGTACCGCCCCCTGCCGCCGAACGTATCGCTGCAAAACCTCCACCGCGAGCCTCGCTTCTACGCATCGGTAGCCTACAACGGCAGCATCTGGGAGTACGATGACCTTATGGTTCTCAGCGCAACCTGGGGGCATTTGCTCTACCAGCAGGTGTTTTACTACCGCGATGGGACGGACGGCAAAAAGCCGGGCGAAACGCAGTTTTACCTGCCCACCGGCATCGGCATCAAAAAATACTACCATCCGGGAGACGGTGCTATAGCGCAAGGCGTCTTATCGTCCGACAGGAGGTACAAGTCGGAGCCGGCCATCCGCTACGCCGAGGTGCTGCTCATCTACGCCGAGGCGCTCAACGAGCTGAGAGGAGGCGCCTACTCCATACCCTCCTACGACGGCGCGAAGTCGATTAGCGTAAGCCGCGACCCCGCCGAAATGCGCAAGGGCATAAAGCCGGTGCGCATGAGGGCCGGCCTGCCGGACTTTGACAGCGAGGTGTACGACGACCCGGACAAGTTCCGGAAAAAGCTCAAGCGAGAGCGCCAAATTGAGCTCATGGGCGAAGGACACCGCTACTTTGACCTGCGCCGCTGGAAAGATGCCCCGGAGGAGGAGTCGAAGGTCATAACAGGCTTCAACATGAACATGCCCTCCGCGCAGCGGGAGCTCTTCGACATCCCGGTGGACGTTACCTACCTGCCGAGCGTTTTTGTGGATAAGATGTACCTGTGGCCTATCTCGCACGGCGAGCTCAGAAGGAACAGGAGCCTAACCCAAAACCCCGGCTGGACGTACTTTACCGATTGAGAGGTGTTTCCGCAGGGGCAACGGCAACTCCCCCTTGGGCGCTCATACCAGTAGGAGAACACGCCACCGCCACCTGCGGTTACCCTGCGGGCAATGCGAAAATCCTGCCCGCACGCAGTACAACAATAACAATAACAACAACAATAACAACAAAGCAACAAAACAACTTCTTAAAGAAAATAATGCAATGAAAACAGCAATAAACAAAACCTGCATCATGCTCACGCTGGCGGCAGCTTTTCTGCTGCTGCCCGCCACCTCCTGCAACGAGGAGTGGAAAACCGAGCAGTACGAAAAGACGGTGTCGTTCGTAAAGTCGGGATACACGGAGGTTTACCTCAAGTACCGCGCCGATGGCGTGGCCCCCTACAAAATTCCGGTGGTGGTGAGCGGCTCTACCTTCAACGACAAAAACGTGGAGGTAACGGTGGAGCTGGACCCCGACACCATGCCCGACCTCAACTTTGGGCGCTTTCGCAACCGCGAAGACCTGTACTTCAAGCTGCTGGAACCGCAGTACTACGCGCTGAAGACCAACAAGGTAACCATCCCCGCCGGCGAGGAGGTGGCGCTGCTGGATATCGACTTCAAGCTGCAAGGCCTGGATTTGGTGGATAGGCACATCCTGCCGCTGAAGGTCAGCGCCACCTCCGCCTACGAGCCGTCGCCACGCAAGCACTACAAAAAGACGCTGATGCGGATTGTGCCATTCAACGACTTTTCGGGCAGCTACACGCCTTCGGAGGGGGAGATTAGCCTCTGGAACACCTCAAGCTCGCAGGCCGCGTGGGAGAGGCTATCGGCGTATGAGGACGTGCGCGAGCTCCGCGTGGTGGACGACAGCACGGTGTTCTTCTACGCCGGATCTGTAGAGGAAACGGCGCTCGACCGCGCGCGCTATAAGGTGCAGATGAAGTTTAACCCCGACAACACGCTCACCCTGTGGGCCGACAGCAGCGTGATTGAATTCCAGCAGCTGACAGACGACCCTACTTTTGCCGGCGCTTACTCCACCTCCACCGAAACCGACCCCACGTCGCCCTACCTCGAGCGGCGCTACACGATAGTAAAAATGGAGTACCGCTTTAAGGACGTAACCAACCCGCTCTATACGATACAGTACCGCGTAAAGTGCAGCATGACGATGGAGCGGAAGCGCAACACCCTGATACCGGAGGAAGACCAGCAGTTCATCTTTGATTAGCAATACCTGAAATTTGAAATCGAAAATTACCATACTAACGCTTGCCTTGCTTACGAGCGTCGCCGTCTGCGCACGGGATAGCATCGCGTGGCCTGAGGGGCAGCTGCTGCCGTCGTTTCCCGCTCCGGCGGAAACGCAGGATCACATTTACCTCAACAGCAACACCGATGCCGAGATGTATCTTTTTTCATCGCTCAAGGGGCTTATCAACCGCAGGCAGCCGCGCATCTTCTCCTACGAGGGCGACAGCGGCGCCGAGGGACCGTTCACGTGGCTCACTTCGCTCGGCGTAAGCTACAACACAACAACCCCATGGGCGGTGTTGGAAAAGTACAAGTCGGAAATTTCGGGTTTGATTGTTTACGATCCGGCGCAGCTGCATACGGTGAACCTTGCCGTTGCGATGGCAAAAGACCTGAACGCGCTCATAGCCTCGCCAACGCTTTTGGGGCGGTTGACCGCCGCGCCCTACAGCTATCCGGTGCTGGCAGACCTGCGCGGGAAGTTTACCTCGTCGCTTCAGGTTTACCAATTCCTGTACGACAGCTGCTGGAGCAACCCCGGCAAGCCGGTAGACCGACGTCTGCTGATAGGCTTGAGCCCCGAGCACCACAAGGCGGCGCTGCGCGAGTATGCCGTGGCGCTTGGCGCGGTGGTCGTTTGGCTCGACCCCAAGTTATCCGCCGAGAGCAGCCTGCTCAACCGCTTCCTGGAGCTGATGCCCCCCGGCGCCAACTACATGGGCTGGTGGCCCGAAGAGGAGCCGGGCGTTTCGCGCCTCTCCAACTACGGCTTCACCACCATTGCCAGCGACTACTGCACCAACCTGACGTTCCACAGCGGGATGCCGCGCACGATAGACATCCGCCCCATGCCCGCCAAGCCTGCGCTGGAGAATAAGATCTACGTAGCCTTCATCATCAGCGATGGCGACAACCTGCAGTACGTAGAGCACCGCATGCGCCGGTTTTGGGACGACCCCAACCGCGGCGCCGCGCCCATCGGGTGGACGGTGTCGCCAGCAATGGTGGATGCCATGCCGGGTGCGCTCAGCTACTTTCACCGGAGCGCTACCGACAACGACAACCTCATCTCCGGGCCTTCGGGCTACGGCTACACCTACCCCAACCGGTGGCTAACGCAGTCCCCACCGCTGACCGATGCGCTGGCGGAGTTTGTTGCCAAAACCGAAGCCTACAACGTGGCGGCGGGGCTGAGGGTGATCACCGTTTGGAACACCATTACGGGCGGCGTTGACCGCAGCGTGGGGAGTATATTTGCCGCCAACGCGCCAACCCTGCTTGGCGTAACGGCGCAAAACACCGGCGGTGCGCAGAGCATTTACGCCAACAGGCTGCCGGGCAAACCGCTCTCGTGCAACTACTGCACGGGCGTGCAGGCCATGAAAGACCACATCAGCAGCGGCTCAAGCGGATGGAGCGGCGCAGAGCCGCGTTTTCTCATCATTCAGGGCAACCCGTGGAACAGCGAAGTCAACCCTACCGGTATCAAAAACGTGAAGGATTACTTTAGCGCGGGCGTACACGCCGGCAAGTACGTTTTTGTTCGCCCCGACCACATCTTTCAGCTCATACGGGAGCATAACAACATCACCATCAACCCGGGCGGCGTAGAGGGCAGCGGCGAAGGGCTTACCGCAACCTACTGCAACGGCGCCAATTTTGAGACGGCGGTAGCAAGCCGCATCGACCCCACCGTTAGCTTTGACTGGGGCGCCCGCCTGCCAGTAGAGGGCGTGGGCGTTGATAACTTTTCAATCCGCTGGACGGGGAAAATTATGCCGCGATACTCGGACGCCTACACCTTTTACCTCACCTGCGACAAGGGCGCACGGCTGTGGGTAAACGACAGGCTGATTATCGACTGCTGGGACGGAGGAGATGCGGGAACCTCCACCGGCGTAGCGGCGCTAACCGCAGGCGAAAAGTACGATGTAAAGCTGGAGTACTACGACGACGAGGGCGCGGCGCGCTGCAAGCTGGAGTGGGCAAGCGCTTTTCAGGCGCGCGAAGTTGTTCCAAAAAGCCAGCTGTTTCGGGATGCGCTGACGGACGTTGCGAAAAGCGCAGGCGCAGCGCCGGAGGTAAAGGCCTACCCCAGCCGATCCGGAAAAGGAATTGTAAACGTGGAAGTAGGCGGATACAGCGGGCGCGACGAGCTGAGCATCACGGTTTACGGCATTGCCGGAGAAGCGCTGCTAAAGCAGGCAGGCAGAGCGGCAGCGCTCCAGCTCGATTTGAGCCGATACCCAAGCGGGGTATACCTGATTGTGGTGCGTACAAAAGATTTTTCAAAAGCAGTGAAGTATTTTCATGAGTAGAAACCCTAAAGCAAAAAAGAAGGAGCGGCAGCCCTTCAGGGCAAGGGCGCCCAACGCTGCCCAACGCTGCTATGCAGGAGCAAGGCATCACTTGCCCCTGCGTAGCCGCGTGGGGGAAAATAGCTTTTGCCCATATTCACCACGCGCTAACATTAATCACTATTCATTCATTAATTCATTAATTAATTCATTATCAACATTAATAATTATCAACATTAATAATTATGAAAAAGACAAAAATCATAACATTAGCCGCCGCCCTTACGCTGGGCGTTGCGGCGCAGGCGCAGCAGCCAACGCCAACGCTATCCTACACGGGCACCTCGCTGCCCACCACGCAGGGCTGGACAGAGCTGAGGCTCGACAGCTCCGTGAACCCATTTGCCGCGCCGGTAACGGTAGAAGCGACAAACGGTGCGCTGAAGTTCACCTCCGCAAACGGCGTGGACACCTTCTCGCAGGTAGGCTGGTATAAGCTCAACCCCGGTATGGACGCGATAAAGGGCTACACCATTGAGCTAAAGGCCAAGCTGAGCCTTGCCCAAAAAGGTTCGTTCAACATTCAGGGCTACGACAACAGCGGAAAGGGATTCCGCCTGAGCTTTGTTGGCGACAGCATCACCAACCAGAGCGACCCGCTGACGGCCACCCAAACCGTGGCCAATGGCCTGACGAGCGACGGACAGTTTCACGTTTACCGCCTCGCCGCTATGCCCCTGTCGGGCTTAGTGCACGTGTACCGCGACGGCGTTAAGGTAGGGCAGTTCCCGCTCGCGGCATTCCAGCTCGACAACATCGTCGAAAACGGCGGATTTGAGGACGAGGGATTCCCCGACTTCCTCAGCAACGGCACCCTTACCCGGATAGACTCGACGGGGCAGGCAAGCAAGGTGTACGCCGGAAAGTATGCGCTGGAGGCAAACAACGACGGCAAGGTAACGAAAACAGGTGCTGACTATACGGATGGCACAGACATGGAAGCCTTCCGCACCCGCGAGCTGGCCATTAAGCCCGGCGCAAAGTACGAAAGCTTCATCACCCGCCGCCGCCTAAGCGAGGAGCCTTGGGCGTGGCGCGATTTGGGAATTTTCTACAACGACCAGGAAGGGACGCTTCAGGGCGAAGATAAGCGTGAACCCCGCGTTACGTTTGGCGCCCTGAATGATCTCCCGTGGCAGACCCACCCCCAGAACTTTACCGCCGAAGCGGGCAAGCAATCCGTTCGCTTTGAGTTCCCGTCGTGGGTTCGCGACAACAATAAGTACAACATCGTTTCGCTGCTCGACAACATCATACTTCGCGAGCGGCACGACTTTAGCCCGTTTCCGGATTCACGCGCAAATAGCGTTGTTACCGGTGTGGTCTTCCCCGAAGGCTACGTAAACCTGATTGCCAACGGCGACTTTGAGGATACGACTAAGAACAACGACGGCAGCGATTACGCGTGGGCGTTGGCATCCGGCGATCAAAAAGGGGCAGGCGACAACTTCCCCGTGAAGCTCAACGAGCTGTGGGGTGCCCACGTGCGCCTGCAGGATGTAAAAAAAGGGGATGACACCGGCGATGAGTGGGCGCATAGCGGCAAAAACTCGCTACGCATTTCTTACCTTGCTGACGAGGGACAGGGAAAAACGTTTGAGAACACCGCAGAGACGCCGCAAGCATGGAGGCAGAACATCAACTTTAAGTGGCCGCTGGAGGCGAACAAATCCTACATTTTTTCGTTCTGGATAAAAGCCGCCGACTACAACGACAATGGCACCGTAAAAATTGGCAAAGGCAGCGATGAGCTGCTATGGAGTAAGGCGTTGAACCAAAGCGAGGCTAACATTAAATGGACAAACTACTCCATTGCCTTTAGCACCGCCGAAGCCCTCGACACGCTGAAAATCTTTACCGAGTTTGCGAATTGGTTCAACTTCTACTTAGATGACATCGCGCTGTACGAGGTAGCAGACGCGACAATAGCCGACCCGCAATTAGTCGGCAAGACCAACCTGATTGCCAACGGCGGCTTTGAGGATACGACCAAGAACAGCGACGGCAGCGATTACGAATGGGCGTTGGCATCCCACCGCCTTGGCGAAACTTACACTGATAACTACCCCGTGAAGCTCAACGAGCTGTGGGGCGCCCACGTGCGCCTGCAGGATGTAAAGAAAGGGGATGACACCGGCGATGAGTGGGCGCATAGCGGCAGCAAGTCGCTGCGCGTGTCGTACCTTGCCGAGGCTGGGCCGGCGCGCACGTACGAGGGAATACCCGAAGACTCCACGCCGCAAGCGTGGAAGCAGAACATCAACTTTGAGAAGGCGCTGGAGGCAAACAAGACCTACACCTTTGTGTTCTGGATCAAGACGGCCAACTACCCCGACAATGGCAGAGTAAAAATTGCCAACGGCAGCATCGAAATATGGAATAAAGAGCTGACCCAGGCTGACATCAACTGGACAAGGTTCTCCATTACCTTCAGCACCACCGAAATCAACCACACGCTGAGGATATTCACCGAGTTTACGGGCTGGTTCAACTTCTACCTGGACGACCTCTTCCTGTACGAGGAAGATGCGTACGTTCCCTACGAAAACTCCTACCTCTTCTTCGGGAAGTCGCAGAACACGGCGAGCGCCGACGTGGAGGTTGAGTACGTGCGCCTCTACGCCGACGGAGCTTACTCGCCCGATGGACAGCCTGTCCCTGCCGGCGCGTATGTTACCTACCACCCGAACGACGGCGTGGGCGTTCCGAGCGACAGCCTTTACCTTACGGAGGCTGGCGCGGTACCCCTGCCATCTCCCACAAGAGAGCACTACTCGTTTGCGGGCTGGTACAGCAACGCCGACCTTACGGGCAGTGCGGTTACCGAAATTCCGCAGAACTCCCTCGCCAGCTTAGAGCTCTGGGCAATGTGGAACGCCGTGCCGTACTCCATTACCTGCCATGCCAACGGCGTGGTGGGCATTACCGACACCGTAATCGCCTACACCATCGAAGATGTGGTAGCCTTGCCCACATTGGACGGCTACACCGTCACGTGGTACGAGGACGAGAACCTTACGGGCGAAGGCATCGCCACAGTGCCGGCGGGAACGTTTGGCAACAAGGAGTTCTGGGCAAGCTCGGAGCCGATACGCTACACCATTAGCTACCACCCCAACCAGGGTGATCCTGTCCCCGACAGCGCATACACCATCGAAAGCGCAGCGCTCACCTTGCCCGAAGCCGTAAGGTCCGGCTACACCTTTGCCGGCTGGTACGCCAACAGCGGCCTTACGGGCGACGCTGTTACCCAAATTCCGACGGGCAGCACCGGCAATAAGGAGTTCTGGGCAAAGTGGACGAAGGAGGAGGAGAGCACCGCCGTGAGCGCCGTTGCCGCCTCTGCGCTGCGCATCTACCCCAACCCCGTTTCGGGCGGCCTGCTGACCATCGACAACCTGCCCGCAGGCAGCGAGAAGGTGGAAGTCTACAGCGTTAGCGGTGCGCTTGCAGGCGTTTACAGCGTAACAGGCGTGCAGGCCACGATAGACATTTCGTCGCTGCCCGCAGGCGCCTACATCGTAAAGGCCGCCGGCAAGACGGCTAAAGTGGTGAAAGAGTGATAAGTGTAATTTTTAATTAGCTAATTAACAGCGTAAACATTACACAATTTGAGCAGCCGGGCTGGCGCAAGGCCTTACGCCTTACGCCAGCCCGCTGTTCAAATTAATGAGAAGATGGGGAATAGGGGGTGATACACGGTTTTGCACATTTTCCGAAGGTGGAAAACTTGAGTCAATAGAAAACCGTGTATCATCCTCTCCCAATTGGCTGCGCCGAGTTCTGGTTGCCCTCACGCAGGACGTTGCCCTACGTGAATGATGCCGCCCTTTCAGGGCTGTACGTAGGGTAGGGTGGCCGTTGCGAGGGACGTAGGGCGTTGCCCTACGCTAATGATTACGCCCTTTCAGGGCTTGCCCCGCCGCGCCTTTTAGTTTTTAGTTTTTAGCTTTTAGTTTTTAGCTTAAAAATTTCAGCAGTGCATACGGTTAAGCACAAAAGTAAAAAGCCCGCAAAGGTATATGAAATTCGCGAGATTTACAAGTTCACGCAGGGTTTTACCAAGGGGGAAATTTGTCCAATAATTATTTTATTTCTACTTTTGTCCAGCAATATTAATGTAAATGGATATGAACTTTTTCTATACGGAATTGGGATTTGAGCAATTATTTGATTGTTCGGAGATAACCGTTTCCTGTCCCGAATACCGGGAATTAGAAAATATTGGTGCGGACAAAGTCTATTTTTCGGGTAATTTTCCGGCAATACTGTTTACAGATGTTCGCTCGTTCAATGAACAGGAGCTGAGAAAAATTGCAGAAATTCAACGAAGAGCATGGAATTACCGGAAGGTAATATTTTTGTTTGCAGCGTCTGATACGGAAATCAGAATATACAATTGCTATGAAAAGCCCAAATATCTAAAAAGAGATGCTGATGTTAATGCAGAACTTGAATCATACGAAGTATTTAAGACGTCAAGAGACGACAGCGTTAACTTAAAAATATTAGTCGAGCTGTTTTCGCAAGCTGGAGTTGATTGCGGATTGCTTTGGACAAGTGAGTACGGTATCCGCGAGAAAGTGAATATTCAAAGAAGAATAGACAAATATTTGGTGCAGAGCCTGAAAGAAACTGCTAAAATGCTTAGTAATGACATTAAAGATAAAAATATTATACATGGATTGTTGATGCGTTCTTTATTCATTTTATATCTTGAAGACAAAGGCGCAGCCGAAGAAGCAGGACTTTATAGCCGGATAAATCAGAATGCAAACAGCTACTTCGATATTTTAGAGGATGTTGACGCTACTTACAAGCTGTTTGATGTATTGCATGAACATTTTAACGGCAATGTATTCCCCGTAATAGCCGGCGAGCAAAAAGTAGTCACAGCAGGACATTTGCAAAAAATCAAAAATTGTTTTATTGACGGAGATATAGCTGGAAATTCAAAATTATTTGAAAGCTGGAGAGTTTTTGACTTCAGCTTCGTTCAGATAGAATTGTTGAGCGAAGTCTATGAGATTTTTTTGGGAGAACTTGATGAAAAAAAAGCCAAGGGACAATTCTATACTCCCTATCCTTTGGCAGAACTTATGTTGAACGACAATCTTCCAGCTAAAAACGAAACGAACTATCAAGTTAAAACATTAGACATCGCTTGCGGCTCAGGTATTTTTTTAGTCGAAAGTTACAAGCGCTTAATCCGGCGCTGGAAAAACGCTCATCCCGGCAAGGCTATTTCTTTTGCAGAGCTACGGGATATCATGGTTAATAATATTTTGGGGATAGAAATTGACCCATTGGCAATTAAAGTGGCTGCATTTAGCCTTTATTTGACTTTAGTGGAACAGTTAGACCCCAAAACTCTTTGGATAGAGAAAGAATATCGCTTGCCTTATCTGATTAATAACCCCAATGACCCTTCACTCAAAAACAGGCAAGGAAAAAACTTATGGTGTAGAGATACTGTCGGGGAAATTGACGCCGCAACCTTTGAAAAAGCGGATTTGGTCGTCGGAAATCCGCCCTTTGGCACGGACCAAATCAGTGAGGAAATAAAAGATTATTTGAATACGCGAAAGTATGCTCAAGAAAAAGTTCTCGCTTTTTTAGACAAAGCCATTCAATTCGCAAAAGATGAGGGGAAAGTTGCGCTGATATTCAACACCAAGGTTTTGACCAATACGAATAAAAAATATCAAAATTTCAGAAAATGGTTGTTTAACGAAACTTATGTTGAGAAAGTTTACAACCTGTCGGTTTTCAGAAAAGCGAAAAAAGACTTTGGGGGACAACTGTTCAATTCCGCAACAGTTCCCGTCAGCATTGCATACTATCGGAAATCATTTCCTCAAAATATTTTGAACACCATTGAATACTGCGCTCCCAAAACGTATGTAAAATCAAATGTTATCGACGGATTGGTCATTGACAGCACTGATATAAAGTTTTTACCTCGACACGAATGCCAAAAGCCGGATACGAAAATTTGGAAAATCGCCATGTGGGGAA
>JAIRMD010000040.1 GCA_031258915.1 Prevotellaceae bacterium | reverse complement strand
ATTTTATAACAAAAACAATTTAAGCAAAGAAATAGCTATGGAGAGAACTTGGAGATGGTTTGGGAAAAAAGACAGCATTACGCTTGCCATGCTTCGGCAGATTGGCGTAGAGGGCATTGTTACTGCGCTGCACGACGTGCCCAACGGCGAAATCTGGACGGAGGAGGCCATCGGCGATTTGAAGCGCTACATCGAGCAGGCGGGGCTGCGCTGGTCGGTGGTGGAGAGCCTGCCCGTGTCGGAGGCCATCAAGTACGCCGGCCCCGAGAGAGACCGGCTGATTGAGAGCTATAAGGTCAGCTTGGCCAACCTGGGGAAGTGCGGCGTAAAAACCGTTTGCTACAACTTTATGCCGGTCATCGACTGGATACGCACCGACCTAAGCTACCGCTGGCCTGACGGCACCTCGTCGCTTTACTTCAGCAAGGCGCGGTTTGCCTACTTCGACTGCTGCATCCTGAAGCGCGGCGGCGCCGAAAAAGACTACACCGACGAGGAAATGCAGCAGGTGCTGCTGCTCGACAAGGCCATTACTCAGGCGGAAAAGGATGAGCTGGTGCATAGCATCATCGTCAAAACGCAGGGCTTCGTAAACGGGAATATCCGCGAGGGCGACAGCAACCCGGTGGCGCTGTTCAAGGCGCTGCTTGCGCTTTACGACGGGGTAGACCGGCAGGCGCTGCGCGAAAACCTCAAGTATTTTCTTGAGCAGATCATGCCGGTGTGCGACGAGCATGGCATCAACATGACGATACACCCCGACGACCCGCCGTTTCAGGTGCTGGGGCTGCCGCGCATTGTAACCAACGAGGAGGACATCGAATGGCTGCTGGCAGCCGTGAACAACCCGCGCAACGGGCTTGCCTTCTGCGCAGGCTCGCTCAGCGCAGGCCTGCACAACGATGTGGAGGCGCTTGCCCGCAGGTTTGTCAGCCGGTCGCACTTTGTGCACCTTCGCAGCACTATGGCCATGCCCGGCGGCGACTTTGTAGAGGCATCGCACCTCGAAGGCCGGGGGCGCTTGGTGGAGCTGGTGCGCATATTCGAGCGGCAGGCACCCGCAGGCCTCCCCATGCGCGTTGACCACGGGCGCACCATGCTCGACGACGCGCAAAAAAGCTACAACCCGGGCTACTCGTTCCTTGGGCGCATGTACGCGCTGGCGCAGGTGATGGGAGTAACGGCGGCGGTGAAAACCGAAAAGTAGAGCGCGCAAAAGTTAGGCAGCCAGCATGCTTTAGCGTGCGGGCTGCTTGCTTATTTCCAGATGAATGCATGTTGCGATGGAAGCTTGCTTTTCACCCCAGAGGTGAAGCGCACCGCCTTTGCAGGCCTTGTAGTCCCTACAGGCGGCACAGGTGCCCACCCGCGTCCATCGGCGGTCTCGCATCATGCCAAAGCGGTGGTTCCATACGTCAAGGAAATTATCGCGGTAGATGTTGCCCTGCGCAAAGTGCCGGTTGATGTTAGGGCAGGCTGATATGGAGCCATCGGCCAAGACCGAAGCAATGTTTACCCCGGCGCGGCAAAAAAAGTAGGCATCCCGCACCTTTCGCTCGTAGCTGCCCACGTAGGCTTCGCAGCTGAACGTTGTAGCCATCCGCTTGTCTGCGCGGGCGTGGGCAATGAAGTCCATCAGCTGCTTGAGCTCCTGCGGCATCAGCTGCAAATCGCTGTTGCCCTTTGCCCTCCCAATGGGCGCAATGGTAAACAGCCTCCACGCTTTTACGTTTTTCGAGATTAGAAACTCCTTAAATTGGGGCAGGTGGAGGATGTTTTTCCGGTGAACGCAGGTAACCACATCGTAGCACAGCCTGCGCGAGGCGGTGATCAAGTCCAGCGCCGCTACCGCGTTGCCAAAGCTGCACCGGTTTGCCCGCAGCCAGCAGTGCTCATCCTCGAATCCGTCGAGGCTTAGCGTTACAGCGCCCAAGCCTGCCGAGAGTAGGCGAGCGTGGAGGTCGGGGGTGTAGTCGTAGCCGTTGGTTACCATCCCCCACCGGAAGCCGTGCCCGCGCAGGGCTTTGCCGCACTCGGCCAAATCTTTGCGTAGCAGCGGCTCACCGCCGGTAATGGCCACCATGATGGCGTTGGGGGGGTAGGCTTTTTTCAGCGGCAAAATGGCACGCAGGAAATCGTCAAAGGGCATGTCGGCACTTTTTGAGTCGGCAGTGCAGTCCGACCCGCAGTGCAGGCAGCGGAGGTTGCAGCGGAGGGTACACTCCCAGAATAGGTAGCTCAGCTCGTGCAGCCGGGTTTCGTTTGCTCTGAACAGGCGATGGATATGCTGAGCAAGCTTAGCGGGCATCTAAGCTAACGTTAAGAGTTATGCGGTCGTCGGTGGTGGTCACTACGGTATCTTTGGGTAGGAACGCCCCGTTTTGCAGGGAATCAGCGTCTTCAAATCGTACCCTGTAAACGCTATCCTGCGCAGCGAACATGGAGAACCGCCCGCTGCCGTCGGTAAGCTCATGCTGGGGTTGCCCGGCAACCGACACCTTGATGCCGGGCACAGGCTCGCTGCCTTGACTTGAGGTTACGCTACCCTCGATGAGGACATCAAGCTCAAGATCCTGCACCGGGCCGTAGCAGGCCTGAAAAACAAAGGCGAGAGATGTAGCGCTTAGGCCTTTGAAGATATTCCTTAAAGCTTTTCGCGGTGGTTTCATAGCTGACTTCTATTGTGTAGATTCAACATCTCAAAGCAACTTTATCGTGCAAATATAGGAAGAAATTTTCTCTATTTAAATTTCCCACCTTGTTAAATAGTTGAAATTACATATTGCCAAATAGCTGCTGTACTACGGTGCTACTTCCATTTTTTGCGTGGCAGTTTGTCGGAAATTCCGACAAGCTGAATTGTCGGTAGTGTCCGTGTTTTATTGATATGATGTTTAATCAATTGATAATAAGGCAACTATAAATATCACCATTGTTTCTATAAGTATATAATAATCAATGAAATATATTTTTCGTGTCAATAAAACACGGACACTACCGCTTTTCCAATATGATGCTTGCCGTTGCGTATGTTTTATCTTTTTTTGTGCAAAGACAATCTTTTCCCAACGGATTTAAACCACAACCCAAAAACTACCCGCCTGCATAGCATGAGTTTTTATTCTAACCAATTTAATGCCTTTTGTGTTATGCCATTATACCACTCACGTTCGTTGTCTGTTCCGTTGGCTAATTCGTTTGAAAAATCGAAGAAACTCTTTACTTGTTTTGGTTGTGGCGTATATGTGGCTTTGTAAGAATCTGTTACCATTTTTTGAAAAATGCTTAATGGCAATGGAACGATTGTTGAAGTTCCACCATAGTAGCTGATATTCATTTTGTGAAGTGCGTAGAAATGAGCAAT
>JAIRMD010000024.1 GCA_031258915.1 Prevotellaceae bacterium | reverse complement strand
CCCTTGCCGAAAAAGAAAGCGTGATTGCCGAAAAAGAAGGCGTGATTGCCGAGCAAAGCGCCGAAGTGAAGAAGCTGCTTAAGCGCATTGCTCAGCTGGAGCGGAAGCCATAGCTGCGGCGGCTGGGACGCAGCCAGTGTTTAGCGCTTTTTTGCTGATGGGGTGCATTTCAAATTGTCGCCCAAGTAATCCCGTAAAGATTGCTTGGGCGACAATTTGAAATGCACCCCGCAGCAAATGATTTTGGTAATTTAAATATTTTTTGATTACCTTTGTGCTTATTTTACACTATTGTTAACCACATGCAAGTTAATCAACGCACTATAAAAGAGGAAGTTACTTTTAGCGGTAAGGGCCTGCACACCGGGTTGCTGGTGGAGATGTCCATTTGCCCGGCCGCCGCCAACCACGGCGTAAAGTTTCAGCGGATAGATTTGGAAGGCCAGCCCGTGGTAAGCGCCATTGCCGACTACGTTACCGACACCTCGCGGGGCACCACCGTTGAGCACAACGGCGTAAAGGTGAGCACCATTGAGCACGTCATGGCGGCGCTTTTCGGCTTGGGTATTGACAACGCGCTGATCCGCATCAACGCCCCCGAAACCCCCATTATGGATGGCAGCGCGCTGGCATACGCGGAAAAAATGAAGCACCTCGCGCAGGAGCAACCCGCGCCGCGGGCATACTTTGAGGTGCAAGAAAAAATCGTGCTGCGCAACGAAAAAAAGAACGCAGAAATCACGCTCTACCCCGACGACCACTTCAGCGCAAGCGTCAACATTGACTTCGGCTCCAGAGTGCTGGGGTACCAGTACGCCAGCATCAGCTCGGTTGACGAAATCCTCACGGAAGTAGCGCCCTGCCGCACGTTCGTATTTTTCCACGAGCTCGAATTTTTGCGCCAGAATAACCTGATAAAAGGCGGCGACGTGGACAACGCTATCGTAATCGTTGAGCAGGAAGTTACGCAGGGCGACGTTGACCGCGTGGCGCACCTGTTCAACAAGCCAAGCATAGCGCGCCTGCCGGAGGGCTACCTCAACAACCTCGAGCTGCGGTTTGCCAACGAGCCGGCGCGGCACAAGCTGCTCGACCTGCTGGGCGACCTCATGCTGGTGGGGATGCCCATCAAAGGAAAAATTATTGCAGCGCGGCCCGGCCACCAAATCAACACCGGATTTGCCAAAGAGCTCCGCAAAATCATCAAAAAGCAAAGCGGCAAGCCTGCCGCGCCACACTACAACCCCAACGAGCCTCCGCTGTACGACATCAACCAGATAAAAAAGGTGCTGCCGCACCGCCCGCCGTTCCTGCTGGTCGATAAAATTGTTCGCATGGACGCCGAATCGGTGGTAGGCGTAAAAAATGTGACGATGAACGAGCCGTTTTTTGTAGGCCACTTCCCCGGCGAGCCGGTCATGCCCGGCGTGCTCATTATAGAGGCAATGGCGCAGTGCGGCGGAATTTTGGCGCTCAGCACCGTGCCCGACCCCGAACACTACAGCACCTACTTCCTGAAAATAGAGCGCACAAAGTTCAAAAAAATGGTCGTCCCCGGCGATACGCTCGTCTTCATCCTCCAGCTGGCAGACCCTATCCGCCGCGGGCTGGTGCACATGCTGGCGCAGGCGTTTGTGGGCAGCACCCTCGTAGCCGAGGGCGACCTGCTGGCGCAAATAACCAAAAACAGATGATGCTTTGCAACCCGAAATTTGAAATCTTCAATCATGAGTAACGTTCACCCCGAAGCCAAAATAGGCGCAAACGTAGTAGTAGAACCTTTTGCAACCATTCACAGGGATGTGGTTGTAGGAGATGGCACATGGATAAGCGCCAACGCCGTGCTGATGAACGGTGCGCGCGTAGGCAAAAACTGCAAGATCTACCCGGGCGCCGTAATTGCCGGCGAGCCGCAGGATTTGAAGTTTAATGGAGAAGCCTCCACCGCCGAGATTGGCGACAACACCACCATTCGCGAGTACGTTACCGTAAACCGCGGCACGGCGGCAAGCGGCAAGCTGCGAACGGTGGTGGGCAGCAACTCCCTCGTCATGTCCTACGTGCACATAGCGCACGACTGCCGCATAGGCAACAACGTCATCATGTCCGGATACGTAGGCTTGGCGGGCGAGGTGGAGGTTGGCGACTGGGCTATTGTGGGCGGAGGATCGCTGGCGCACCAGTTTGTACACATTGGCGAGCACGCCATGATTTCGGGCGGATCAAAAATCGGTAAGGACATACCCCCCTACGTAACCGCCGGCCACGACCCGCTGGTGTACGGCGGGGTCAACGTGATTGGCTTGCGCCGGCGGGGCTACACCGCAGAGCAGGTGAAAGAAATACACGACATCTACCGCATCCTATACCAGAGCAAGCTCAACGTAACGCAGGCGTGCGAGGAGATAGGCAAGCTGCCCGCCAGCGCAGAGCGCGACGCAATCCTCAGCTTTATCCGCAGCAGCAAGCGCGGCATTATACGCGCAAACGTGGGCGGCGCGGTGAAAATCGAGCTGTAGCGCGCGCGAAAAGCAGCCAACCCTAACAATATCAACAGAAAATCGGGGAAATGTTGATATTTTTTTGCTCCGGAGGCAGAAGCGTAACGCGCTAAAAATTAGCCAGCTGCTAAGTTTTTTGCGCGGAAAACCTCAGAAAACGGCGAAAATACTCGAAAAAAAAGCCGAAAATATTTGGAAGTTCAAGTAAACTCATATACTTTTGCGTACAAGTTTCAATCACTTTTTTTAAACTTCTAAAAGGTAAATATTATGAACAAAGCTCAATTGGTTGATGCAATTGCTGACAAAGCAGAATTAACAAAAGCTGATGCAAGGCGTGCATTGGATGCTTTCACCGAAGTTGTTGCGAAAACACTGAAGAAAAACGACAAGATTGCTCTTGTTGGTTTTGGAACTTTCAGCGTGTCGCAGCGTAGCGCTCGTACGGGGCGTAACCCTCGCACCGGGGAGCCTATCAAAATTAAGGCAAAGAAAGTGGCCAAGTTTAAAGCTGGTAGCGTCCTTTCTTTCTAAGGAAGCTGGTGTTAACTTTTTTGCAGGAAATGGGGAAATCGGAAGATTCCCCATTTTTTATTGTAGATGCTTGTAAATTTCATGATTTTCGCGTAAGTTTGCGCTTCTTTTTTTTGAGCTTATGCCCAATACTCAACTTATAATCAGGTATCTTACTACCCGGGTCAAGCGCGTAAGCGAGCGGCAGCTGATGCTCGTGCTGAGCGTCATTACGGGCTTGCTGAGCGGCTTGGCGGCTGTGCTGCTCAAGCACACCGTGCATTTTGTGCAGCACAACCTCGTGGGGCTGATTGGCGGGATAGGCGGGGCTAACCTGCTTTACTTTGCCTACCCTGCTCTGGGTATGCTGCTTACCGTTCTCTTCGTCAAGTACGTAGTGAAGGATAACATCAGCCACGGGGTGACGCGCGTGCTCTACGCTATATCGCGCAAAGATTCGCGGCTGCCGCGGCACCACACCTACACCTCCATTTTGGCCAGCTCCATGACCATTGGCTTTGGCGGATCGGTGGGGGCAGAGGCGCCTATCGTGCTCACCGGCTCGGCCATCGGCTCTAACATTGGGAAGATGCTGCGCCTCAACTACAAAAATATCACGCTGCTGCTGGCCTGCGGCGCGGCCGGCGCCATTGGCGGCATTTTCAAGGCGCCGCTGGCCGGCGTGATTTTTACGCTCGAGGTGCTCATGATAGACATCACGCTCTCCTCCATTGTGCCGCTGCTCGTATCGGCCGTATCGGCCACGCTGGTCTCGTTCTTTTTGCTTGGCCCCGACGTTGAGTTTGCCAACGCCACGCAGCCATACGCGCTGGGCAACCTGCCGTACTACCTGCTGCTGGGCGTTTTCTGCGGCATGGCAGGCCTGTACTTCACGCGCGGCTCGCTTTTTATTGAGAGCAGGTTCAAAAAGATGAAGGGCAGGTGGCGCAAGCTGCTGGTGGGGGGCAGCATCTTGGGCGTTCTCATCTTCATTTTTCCGCCGCTCTACGGTGAGGGCTACGGCGTGCTCACTGCTCTGCTCAACGGCAAGTCCGAGTTCATTTTTCAGAGCTCCGTTTTCCCCGCTTCGCTGAAGGATTCCACGTGGTTTATTTTTGCCTACCTCTTGCTGTTGCTGGCATTCAAGGTGGTAGCCATGTCGGCTACCAACAGCGGCGGCGGCGTGGGCGGGACGTTTGGCCCGACGCTTTTTTTGGGGGGTATTTGCGGATTTTTTATAGCCAAGCTGGTCAACTTTTTTAGCCCTACGGCCAGCTTGCCGGAGGCCAACTTCACGCTTGTAGGCATGGGTGGGCTTATGGCAGCGGTGATGCACTCGCCCCTCACCGCCATCTTCCTCATCGCCGAAATTACCGGCGGGTACGCCTTGCTGCTGCCGCTCATGCTCACCTCCGTTACGGGCTACGCGGTGATATGCTACTTTGAGCCTCACTCCATCTACACCAAGCGGCTGGCGCAAACCGGCGATTTGCGGATGCAAAATAAGGACAAGGCCGTGCTTACCCTGCTGCGCACCGACGAGCTGGTAGAGCGAGATTTCAAGCCTGTGCGCACGGGGGCAACGCTGGGCGAGCTGGTGAGCGTGGTTGCCAAGTCGCGGCGAAACGTTTTTCCCGTTACCGACGGCGGCGGCCACCTCGTGGGCATTGTGCTGCTCGACGACATGCGCAAGGAAATGTTCAACCCCGAGCTCTACGACGCCACCACCGTAGAGGACTACATGACCTCGCCCCCCGACGTGGTGGTGGAGAACGAAAGCATGGAGGCGGTGCTGGAGAAGTTTGAAAAATCCGGGGCGTGGAACCTGCCGGTGGTGAGCAGCGGGAATATTTACGTAGGCTTCGTATCGAAGTCAAAAATCTTCTCGGCCTACCGGAACCTGCTGGTGCGCTTCTCGAGCTGACGCGCGCTACGCTGCCGCGGGCCGTGCATCTTAGCCCTAAGCCAAAGGGACGTGTTGGTAGAAACCGTATGCACCCATAGAGTTTTAAGGTGCTGCTTTATTTTGCGGTGAAGCTTTCGGTAAGGCGGTTGTCAATCATCCGGTTGCTGTACTGCTGTATGAAGCCCTTGGCTTTGGCCTCGAGCAGCGCGGCGATGTCCGGGTGCTGCTCTATGACGTTGCGGCGCAGCATCCGGTCGCTCTTTACGTCGTACAGCGCCAGCGGCTTCTCCCCGTCAAAGAGCAGGAGGTGCTGCCGGTAGAAAACGTGGTATACCTCGTTG
>JAIRMD010000215.1 GCA_031258915.1 Prevotellaceae bacterium | reverse complement strand
GCCTCTCCCCTCTACGAGGGTCAGGGCCTCGCCATGCCCCAAGTTCCCGCCGGCATCTACCACCTCCTGCTCGAGGGCAAAAGCGGCAAAAGGTGGGTGGCGAAGGTGGCGGTGGAAAGCTAAGGTTCCGTCCCCGCTATGGACGGAATGTTAGTAGCAATATATAAGCACGTTATACGTGTTTTTGGAGGCAAAAATCAGCAGAAAAAAGCTGACCGCTCTGAACACCCTACCCTACGGGATGAGCAAAAGCGACAATTTGAAATGCACCCCATTTTTATCCGTTTGTGTGTAATTGAAGATTTTATGCTAACTTTGCTTGCAGAAACAAAAACAGCATTTTTTGCATGAAGCAACTTGACACAACCCTGATGCACCCTGCGGAGCAGCTCACGGTTATCATCGGCCGCATTTACCGCAGCGGCATGACTACCACCTCGGGGGGCAACCTCTCCATTATGGACGAGAACGGCGATATGTGGATTACACCCAGCGCCATAGACAAAGGCTCGCTGACGGCCAAAGATATTGTATGCGTAAAGGCCAACGGAAGTATTGTGGGGCTGCACAAGCCTTCGTCGGAGTACCCGTTCCACAAGGCGATATACAGCATGCGCCCGCAGATGAAGGCGGTGATACACGCGCACCCGCCGGCGCTGGTTTCGTTCAGCATTGCCCGCCAAATTCCTAACACCAACATCATTCCGCAGGCCAAGAAGGTGTGCGGCCCCATTGGCTTTGCCCCCTACGACCTGCCGGGCAGCCGTGAGCTGGGCGATAAGATTGCCGCCGAGTTCAAGGATCACCCCGACTACAAGGCGGTTATCATGGAGAACCACGGCGTGGCGCTCTGCGGCGAGGACCTGGTGGACGCCTACCAGCGCTTTGAAACGCTGGAGCTGTGCGCTCGCACCATCCTCAACGCGCACACGCTGGGTAAGCCCATATACCTGAGCGATGCGCAAATAGACCAGTTTGAGCAGGCGCTTGAGGTGGCGCATCCTCGCTTCATGGGCGTTACCTACCCCGCCGAGGAGCGCGCCATTCGCGCCGAGATATGCCGGATGATACGCCGCTCCTGCGACCAGCGGCTGATGATAAGCACCTACGGCACCATCTCCGTGCGCTGGCGGCGCAACGACTTCCTCATCACCCCGGCGGGCATACCGCGCTTCGACATGGAGCCGGAGCACATTGTTCAGGTCAAAAACGGCATGGTAGAGGCGGGCAAAAACCCCAGCCGCTCCATCGACCTGCACCGGGCAATCTACCAGAGCAACCCCAAAATCAACTCCATCATCCTGACGCAATCGCCCAACCTGATGGGCTTCTGCACGTCGGGCGTAAAGTTTGACGTGCGCACCATCCCCGAAAGCTGGATCCTCTTGCAGGATGTTCCGCGCGTGCCTTTTGGCGTGCAGTTCGAGGATCCGCAGGCCATATCGGATATCGTAAAAAAAGTTCCGGCAGCGCTGCTCAGCAACGACTCCGTGCTGGTTACCGGCGACAAGCTGCTGCAAACGTTCGACAAGCTGGAGGTGGCAGAGTTTGGCGCCAAATCGCTGATTATGGCTGCGCCCATAGGCAAGCTGCACCCCATCAGCGATGAGCAGATAGAAGAGTTGCGCGTGGCGTTCAAGGTGGGAGAGTAGCTTTAAGGATGGCAAACGGTAAACCTTCGCAGACGTCTGCGCTCACGGTGTATTTGGCTTCGGCAGGCTCCGGCAAAACGTTCAGGATTACGCGCGAGTACCTCAAGCTGCTGCTTGAGCGCCCCGACGCAGCAAGGGCTTACCGCAACATTCTGGCGGTAACGTTTACCAACAAGGCTACCGAAGAAATGAAGGGGCGCATTGTTTCTGCGCTCAACGAGCTGGCGTGCGGCGACGCGGCTACGCTGAAAAATTTTTGTGAGGAGCTCGCCGGCGAAGGCACCTCTACCCATCCTCGCGAGCTGCAGCGGCGTGCCCTCGATGTGCGAAGCTGCCTGCTGCACGACTACTCCCGTTTTTCGGTTTTCACCATAGATAAGTTTTTCCAAAAGGTGCTGCACGCTTTTGTCAGCGAGGCGGGCTTGCACCCGGGCTTTGCCGTAGAGCTCGATACCGACCGCCTGCTGGAGGAGGCGGCGAGCGCCGTGATGGAAAATGCCGGAGGGGATGAGCAGCAAATGAGCTGGCTCATGCAGCTGGTGCAGCAGCGCATCGACAACGGAAAATCGTGGAATATGAAAAAGGAGTTGCAGGAGCTGGGGAGAGAAATTTTTAAGGAATCGTTTGGGCGCTTGAACGTCGCCGTGCACGAGCTATTGAACGATAAAACCTTTTTGCAGCGCTACATGCAAAAGCTGCATGCGCTGCAAAAGCAGGTGGACGACGAAATGCAGGATATTGCCGCAAAAGCGCAGTCGTACCTTGCGGCGCAGCAGCTTGTAGAGGACGACTTTAAAGGAAAATCGAGGGGTTTTATAGCGTACTTCAGAAAAATAGCGCGGGGAGATTACGAGCCGAATGCTACTACCCTCAAGGCGATGGACTGCATTGATGAGTGGACGCCAAAAGCTGCAGGCAGCGCAAAAGCAGCCGCTGCGTACGGCTACTTGAATCCTTTGCTTGTAAAGGCTTGCCGGCTGTGGCGCGATAAATCGTCGGATTACCAAACCGCCGACGTAATCCTCAAAAACTTTATGGTGCTTGGGCTGCTTACCGACATTGCACGGCAGGTGCGCAGCATTGCCAGCGAAGATAACCTGATGCCCATAAGCGATTCGGTTCACCTGATCCACAGCTTGATAGACGGCAGCGATACGCCTTTCATATACGAGAGAGTAGGCAGCGCCTACCGTACCTTTATGATAGACGAATTTCAGGACACCTCGTCCGGGCAGTGGAGCAACTTTCGCCCGCTGGTGAGCAGCAGCCTTGCCGAGGGCAACCTCAGCATGGTGGTGGGCGATGTGAAGCAGAGCATTTACCGGTGGCGCAACGGCGATTGGCGCATTTTGGCTTACGGCATTGATGAAGATTTGAAGGCGTTTGGCGCAGCTAACCGAAAAACGTTAGGCAAAAATTTTCGCAGCCTGCCGCAGGTTGTGGAGTTCAACAATGAGCTTTTCCGCCGCCTCTCGCAGCGCCTGCAGGCAGCGCTGAGCGCAGAGCTCGATGACGCGTTACCGCCTAAAACCCGCGCAAGGCTGTCGGCAATGCTTACCGATGCCTATGCAGATTGCGCGCAGCTTCCGCAAAAAAAATCGGGCAGCGAAGGTTACGTGCGGGTTGAGCTGGTTGAAGAAAGCGAAGAAAAGCGAGCCGACGATGCCATACTTGAGCAGCTGCCGCTGCTGGTTGCCGCGCTGCAGGACGGCGGATATCGCGCCGGCGACATCGCCATTCTCACGCGCAACAACAGGCAGGGGCAGGCGGCAGCCGATGCCCTCATTCGCTACCGCTACACATCGGGCGACGCAAAGCACAGCTTCGACATCGTATCGCAGGACTCGCTACTCCTGAACACCTCGCCGGCGGTGAGGATGGCCATAGCCCTGCTGCGCATTGCGGCAGGGCAGCAAAATACCATCAGCGAGGCGTTCCTGAGCAACGAGCTGTCGCAGCACGCCAGCAGCAGCATGCCTGCAAATACGCACGCCATTTTTTTCGACAGGATTAGCAGAGGCGAGCGTATTTTTTTGGAAAACCTCACGCTCAAGTCGCTGCCGGAGGCCTTTGAGTCGATTATTCAGCGCTACAAGCTGAACGAGCTGCGGGGAGATTTGCCGTTTCTGCAAGGCTTGCACGACCTAATCATCAGCTTTGCCAACCGTAAGCTCTCCGATGTTGCCGCTTTCCTTGCGTGGTGGGACGAGAGCGGAAAGTCCAAGCCGCTGTACAGCCCCGACAGGCAGAATGCCATTACCATTGCCACCATTCACAAGTCAAAAGGGCTGCAGTACAAGGTGGTGATTGCGCCGTTTGCAGGCTGGGAGCTTGACACCAAAACCGGCAGCACGGTGTGGATGCAGCCCACCGCGCCGCCGTTTGACGAGCTGCCGTACGTTCCGCTATCGTACACAGAGCGCCTGAAGCAAACCCACTTTGGCGAGCAGCAGAGCGTGGAGAGGGCGCAAGCCTACGTCGATAGCCTGAACCTGCTGTACGTTGCCCTGACGCGGGCAGAGGAGCAGCTCTACATTTTCGCTCCGCTCAAAAGCAGCGGTAAAGAGCGCAGGCCGGCAAAGACTATAGCGGACGCTATATGCAGCATTTTTGCCGGTTTGCCGGGTGGCGAAAGCGTAAATTTTGGCGCTGCCGTTGGGCGGAAGGTATCGGATTCGGTTTGGGAGTTTGGTAGCCCCGAAGCTGCGCAGGCCACAGCAAGCCCGCCGCAGGGTGAAGCGATGAGTATTCCGCTTGCCGAGTACCCGTCAACCTCGCTTATTCCCAAGCTACGCCTGCGCTACGAAGCGCGCGAGCTGTTCGGGTCGGCCGGGCAGGGGCAGCGTACCTCCGGGCTGCTGAAGCATAAAATTTTTGAGCGCCTGCGCACAGCAAATGACGTATCGGCTGCCGTTGAGGGCCTCGTAAGGGAGGGTTGGGTGGCGCATGGCGATGCTGAAGCTTTGAAGCGCGAGGTGGAGCTGGCGCTTGAGCATCCGCAGGCGCGCGCATGGTTTGACGGCAGCTGGCAGGTGTACGCCGAAGCAGAAATATTGCTGCCTGCATCCGGCAAGGCTCCGGTTAAGCGCCCCGACAGGGTGATGGTGCGCGGCGACTCGGCTGTGGTGGTGGATTACAAGTTTGGCGACAAAGCTGATGCACGCCACGTGCGTCAGGTTGAGGAGTACGTTGCAGCGCTCCGGCAAATGGGCTACGGCAGCGTCGAGGGGTACGTGTGGTACGTGAGCTTGGGAGAGGTACTAAAAACTAAAAACTAAAAGTTAAAAACTAAAAGCCAAGAGATGAGAGTTGGGGGGTATTAAAATTTAAAGCTTTCAATATTTTCCGGCGGGAAAAACGCATTTTTTATTTTGCTTATGCGCTCCGTTACTACGTACTTTGGCTGCTCTACCGTGAGCGCCTGCTGCCTGCCGGACGGCCGTATGGCGCGGCGCGTAATATCGTAGCGCGAGCGGGGCCGGATGTCTGGCTGCCACGAAAATCCTTTCAGCGTGAGATCTTTGACATCAATATCTTTTGGCGGCAGCGCTTTTCCGTCCGAGCCGGAGACGTAGTTCATTTTTTGAACTTTCCGGTTTTTGAGGTAGAAGAAAATGTCGGTGCTGTTGGCGTGATGCACACCCTTCAGCTTCAGGCTGTCGCGCAGGTAGTAAATCGTTTGCCCGGCGCCGAAAACGTCCACCTTGTAAAGGTCATTTTGCGCAAAGTGCGCCACAATGAGCTTTCCCTTTACCTGGTTGTAGTATGACCTAACGCTGTCGTCCAGCGAAATAATAAATCCCGCATCAATCATGTCGAGCCGGTGCAGCTGGTTGTTTTTTTGGTAAATCTCCATCTTGTTGGCGCTCATCTGGTTTTCTTTATTCCACAGGATGGGGCTGTAAAACATTTCTGCGAGCGAATCTATAGCGCTGTACGCCATTGAATCGCACACCCCCTGTATGTCGGGGTGGTAAAACTTCACGCCAAAAAAAGCGTGCATGTACTTGCGCGTGCTGTCGCGCATCAGGGTTGCCGAGTCGGTGTTGGCAAATCGGCGCACCAGCAGCGTATCGGCTTTGATGAACATAGTATCGTCTTTGGGGTCGTCGGAGAAGAGTATGCCCGCTGGCTCCTTTGTCATGTACGCCAAGTCGCGGTCTTCGTACAGCTTTGCGTAGTCGCCGAGCGAGATGGCGTGCTGAGCAGAATCGTAGAGCTGCACGTTGCCGAACATTTCGCCCTCCTTTTGCGAGCGGTAGTAGTGGGCGCTGTCGCTCCACGACTCCTGCTCTTTGCTCATCATGTAAACGTGGTTGGACATGAAAAAGTGGTCGTTGGGCTTGTTGTAGTAGCCCTGCCGGAGCGACATAAACACGTCTTCGTGCCAAATGTAGGTTTGCTGAAAGAACGTAGCAATATCTTGCTCGGTGAGGTAGTGCAGCGAATCCGATTTGATGCGGTACTCCTCGTTTTTCATTTCGACTTTGCTGTTGAAGATGGCCAGCTTTTGGTTGGAGTAGTAGCACCCCTGGTCGCTCTCCAGCAGGTTCTGCCCGTTGTCGATAGTACCGCCCTTAGTGAAGACTGCGGTGTTGGTTGCCGTATTAAAATCCAAAAATTGCGTGCGCAGGCGCGTTTTGCCGTCGAGCAGCGTAACCAGCCGCCCGCGCACTTTCCCAACGTCGGTGCTGCTTTGGTAGTCCATGTAGTCGCCAAAGAGCCACGTGGTATCTTTGCTTACCACCACGCGGCTAAAGGCCTCAAAGTGGTTGTCGGGGTAAATGTATGCGCTGTCGCAGGTCATGGTTGCCCCGTTGTGCATCAGCAGCACATTACCTATAAGGCGGTTGATGGTTTCATCGCCCCTTTTGAGGCTGCGCCAAAAGTCAGCGGACTTAATTTCCACCTTCCGTTTTTCGGCAAAGGCGTGGGCTACGGTGCAGGCAAAAAGCAGCGCAAGGCCGTAGCGTATGATATTTGATGCTACTTGACCCATCCCTGGCGGCTAAATTTACAGCTGTGCATGTCGTCGGGGTCAATGAAAATGTACGCTGACTGCATTCGCTTTGTAATCCATGCGTCAAACGCTTCCCGCTGCTTTTTACTCTTCACAATATCGTGTATCACCATGTAGTCTTGCTCAAAGCTGGCGCGGTGCGAAGGGATAAGCTCCTTGAGCTTTATTATTTTGAAGATGTCGTTGCCGGAGTTGTCCTTCGATTCGAAAGGCGCCGATATTTCGCCCTCTTTCATGTCGCGCAGCACGTAGTAGTCGGTGGGGATAAGCTGGTCTTTTTCGAAGCGTATGGCCAGCGTTTGCGGGTTTACTACGTAGCCGCCGCTCATGCGCGTATTTTTGTCCTCGGAGTAGCGTATTACCCCAGCCTCAAACGAGATGCTGTCGGCGCGGATCAGCGTGGCGATGCTGTCCAGCAGGCGCGAGGCCTCCTGCTGCGTTTCGGGGGAGAATTTTGGGCGAATAAGAATGTGGCGCAGGTTGGCCATTTCATCTCTTTTTTCAATCATTTGTATGATGTGAAACCCAAACTCCGTTTCTACAATTTGCGAAACCTGCCCTGGCTTGAGCGCAAACGCAGCGTCGGAGAACGGTTTAACAAACTCCTCGCGCGTGCGCAGCCCAAGCTCGCCGCCGCGCCGGGCAGAGCTTGGGTCTTCGGAGTACATCACGGCAAGGGCCTGAAACTTTTCGCCGTTCATCACGCGCTCGCGCAGCTCCAGCAGCTTTTCGCGCACCTGAAAGCGTATCTCGCTGCCCGAAGGCGGGTATCTTGCAATCTGCTGTATTACGTACTGCTCCGGAATCACTGGGAAGCTGTCGGGGGGGTGCAGCTGGTAGTAGGTTTCCACGTCGTGCGGGGTAATCTGCACCGCCGATACGATGTTCATTTGCATTTGCTCCGTAAGGCTTCGCTCCCTCATCTGCTCTTCCAGCTCCTCCCTAAGCTGAAACAGCGGCTTACCGAAGTGCTTCTCCACCTCCTGCGTGCTGCCCAGCTGCACGGAGTACTGGCGGATGCGCTCCTCTACCCACTGCGTTATCATCAGCTCATTTTCCTTCAAGCTGTCCAGCTTTGCCTGCGCCAGCAGCAGCTTTTGCAGCAGCATCTGCTCGAAAACGTAGCACCGCACCTCATTATCCGCCAGCTGCCCCTGAGCGCGGAGCTGCATCAGCTCCATCTCTAAGTCAGATTCCAGCAGGGCTTCGTTGCCCACTATGGCCAGCACCTTGTCCAGCACGTTTTGCTGGCCGGTCACCGCATTGAAGGTAAAGCACAGCATCAGCAGGGTAAATTTTTTTACTATTTTCATGTATTGTGCGAGAGTTATTAATGATTAATATTGCCTACGTATATTTTCACAATATTTTTCTGCTTGGCTTCCTGTAGAACGCGCTGCTCCAAATTCTGTATCATGCTCTTTTTTCTGCTGTTCAGGATCATTGTTTTTATGTTATCGTGCTCATACTCTATGGGGGCAATAGCGCCGCGCCCTCTGAAATCGCGAATAGCCACAAGGTAAGCATACGTGCTGTCAGCTACTTCTATGGCCATTTTTCGCGCTACCATTTCCTCGTATCCTCCCTGTCTGAGGGGCAGCTCTTTTACCAGCTCGTCCAGCGTCAGCCAGCGGTCGCCGTAGTAGTCAAACTTGGTAGCCGCTTGCAGGCATAAGCCCTCCAGCGCTGTAAAATCTTCCGGATCTTTTGAGGTGTATAGCTTTTTGATGCGCTCCAGGTAGGGTGAATTTTGCCTGAGCTTAATGAACAGCACGCGCGCTACAGGCCTAGTAAGGATAAAATGCTGCTTGTTTTCGTTGTAAAAAGATTCACACTCGGCCTCCGAGACCGCTGTGTCTACGCGGTCAATATATTTTTGCTCGTAGCGATATACCAGCAGCGACGTGCGGTAATCGTCCAGCAGCGACGACACATTTTTTTGCTTGCTGCCCAGATTTTCTTCGGCAAGGCGAAGCATCAGCATTTTTTTTACCCACGCATCTACGTAGCTGTGCAGTATGGTTAAGCTGTCTTCTGCGGTGATGTCCGGCGGGAACATGTCCTTTACATCCGCCATGTAGAGCTTTTTGTTTTCCACCGCCGCCAGCGGCTGCTGCTTCCATGTTGAGGCTACGCGATCGCACGCAAAAAGCAGCGCTACGGCGAGCAGGCAAAAGCACGCTTTGATAAAATTTTTCATTGACAATCAAACTCATAAAGATTTCACTTTTTCGCACGCTACAATGTACTCCCACAGCATTGTAGCAATGGTTTTCCCAGGCTCATTTCCTTTTCCTTTTTGCCACTGCTTGCTATCATATTGAGTTTATAAATAGTATGCTCCAAAAGCAAAATAAAGCGTATTCCCGCCGGGGTTATGTAGTAATCACGACTGATTTTAGCCAGCAGACCTAAATCAATAGCATCGTTAGAATTGAAGTTTCCCACCTTGAGCAGACCTCACCCCCAGCCCCTCTCCGAAGGAGAGGGGTGGCTTGCGCCGAAGTTCGTGTCCCTGCTACCCTCTCCTTAATTCATAAGGGGAAAACTCTATTGGAATAATGTCATTTTCAGCGCAATAATCTCTATGCGTAGGAATGAATTTTGG
>JAIRMD010000197.1 GCA_031258915.1 Prevotellaceae bacterium | reverse complement strand
CAGATATTCCGCTATTCCTCTGGCGGCTTTGCGCCCCGATTCGATGGCGCGGACTACAAGGCTTGCCCCCAGCGCGGCATCTCCGGCGGCAAAGACTTTGTCCGTTGAGGTGCGGTTGCCGCCGGAGACGCTGATGTTTTTGCGCTCGTTGAGCGCCACCCCCAGCTCTTTTACCAGCCCGTCGTGCGCGGGGTGAGCAAAGCCCATGGCCAAAAGCACCAAGTCGGCTTTTATCGCTTCGGTGCGCCCAGTGTGGCGTAGCTGCAGGCGGCCGCTATCGGGGCAGCGCTTCCACTCCACCTCCTCAACCTCAGCGGCGGTTACCGCGCCGTTTTCGCCCGTAAACCTACTGGTATCCAGGAGCCAGCGCCTTGTGCAGCCTTCCTCGTGCGATGAGGATGTTTTCAGCACCAGCGGGTACGCCGGCCATGGGGTATCGGGATTTTCGCCTTCTGGCGGCCTGGGCATGATCTCTACTTGGGTAACGCTCAGCGCTCCCTGCCGGATAGACGTGCCCACGCAGTCGCTGCCCGTGTCTCCTCCGCCAACGACCAGCACGTGCTTACCCTTTGCCGAGATGCGCTCCTGCGGCGGTATTTGCAGCCCATCGACCACGCGGTTTTGCTGGCGGAGGAGCTGCAGCGCAAAGTAGATGCCGCCAAGCTCCCGCCCCTCTACCTGCAGGTTGCGCGGCACGCCCGCTCCGATGCAGAGGCAAACGGCGTCGTACTCGGCGAGCAGCTGCCCGGGCAAGATATCCCTCCCGACCTCGACGCCGGTAGCAAACGTTACGCCCTCCTGCGCCATCAGCGCTATGCGGCGGCCGATGATTTTTTTGTTGAGCTTAAAGTCGGGGATACCCAGCCGTAGCAGCCCGCCAACGGCCTCATCCTTTTCGTAAACGGTAACGTTGAATCCCGCACGGTTGAGCTGGTTTGCGGCCGCCAGCCCCGCCGGGCCGGAGCCAACGATGGCCACCCGCTGCTTCAGCCTGCTCTTGGGAGGCTTTGCGGTAACGTACAGCTCGTCGAACGCTTTTTCGGCAACGGCAACCTCGTTTTCGCGTATGGTAACGGCCTCATGCGAGAGCGCCAGCACGCACGATTTTTCGCACAGGGCAGGGCATACCCTTCCCGTGAACTCGGGGAAATCGTTGGTGGCGGCGAGTATGCTGTAGGCTTCCTGCCACTTTCCCTTGTAAAGCGCGTCCTGCCATTCGGGCTGGCAGTTGCCCAGCGGACATGCCCAGTGGCAAAACGGCACGCCGCAGTCCATGCAGCGCGAGGCCTGCAGCCGCCTATCCTCGGAGTTGAGGGTTTGCTCCACCTCGGCGTAGTCGCTTATACGGTCGTTGAGCGCCCTGTAGCCCGCCTCCTTGCGGGCTGTGCTTAAAAATGCTTTTGGATTTCCCATGGTTACGGTTGATAGTTCACGCCTAAAATTCCCGAATCCGGCGCATAGAGAAAGCCTAAACATGATTTTTCATATTTTTTTTGTACCACTAACCATTAGATTTATATGAAAACATCAGGTTTAAACGTGCGCAAAGATAGTATATTCTGTGCGATTTACGACGGGAAAAGCTACCCGGCGGTAAAAAATTTTTCAGCAACGACCGTTTCGATTCGCTCGCTGGGGGAGCATTTGAAGCCGGAAAAGTTTACGAAATTGCCGCAAACAGCTTTTTGCGAATGTGCACCACCCTGTAGGCAGGATTTGCTTCCTTGATTATTTTTTCCAGCACCTCCGGGTCATCCGGCAGGTGGTAGGTGCATATAGCGAGCTTAGGGGCAAAGGTTTTCAGGACGCTTACCGCCCCCTTGAGCATATCCCGCTCGGCACCTTCTATATCGGCTTTGATGAAATCCACGCGCTCCAGCTTGTTTTCCGCTACAAACTTGTCGAGGGAGGTAACGGCTATTTTTTCACTTGCACCACCTCTGCTAATAGCTATTGAAGAATTTCCTATCCAATGGCTATAGCTATAGCTATCCGCTATTGAAATATCCATCTCACATTCTCTATCGCTCAAACCTTTTTTAACAATATTAATTTTGCCCCCCCCATTTTAGTGTTGTTTAACTGTTGTGTTTTGCATAACCACTGAAACGGCTTGTTTACCGGCTCAAAGGCGTAAGCCGTTGCCCCTTGTGAGGCGGCGTAAGCGCTAAAGTCGCCAATCCATGCGCCGGCATCTATCACAACATCACCCTTTTTAACCGTTACGTCAAAAGCGCCGTCCGTATAGCCGTAGGGTCCCTCAGTCATAGCCATACTATCTAAGGTATTTACCAGCGCTTTGTGGTAGCTATTGCCGTAGTATGCAGGTACGAGAAATGTATCTTCAAATACGGGGCACGCTAAGCCATACTTGAAATCTTGATTACTCGAAACGTCGGGGAGCTTTGCGCCGCAGATATCAAAATATGATGTGCCGCTATCCTGCCTGAGCCACTTTTTTTTGAAAGCGCGAAATGCCACTTCTGTATGCAGCTTCCAGAAAAATGTTGGCGCTACGCGCAATTCGCGCGCAACACCTTTCACAAAGTAGGTCATTGCCCTCAACCGCGACCAGCGCATATAGCGCAATCCATTCACTGTATTTTGGTAAAGTTTCATTGCTAATTCTATAGTTTAGCAGGTGATAATTGGATATAAATTACTATATTTGTGGTAGCTGCAAAACAATTGCGCGTAATAAAAGCTACCACCGCTTATGAGCACAAAAGTAAGCATTATTAAGCGAATTGGCAAGCATTTGTAATTTTTTTTATCCAATATTTGGCGGTTACAAAATTATGGCGTAAATTTGCACAATTGTTAATTTAAAATATGTAAATATATGAAGAATAATAGAATTACAGCGGCATCTTTCTTGTGCTGTGTTTTGATAGCCGGATGCGACAAAAAATCGGAAACCGAAATTCCGCTTCCCCCCGTCGAAGGGGATGAAATTGTTCCAACGAACTATTCAAACGCCGATAACTGGATGAAAGTGGACACCAGTAGGACAAAAAATGTGGATGTGTTTTACTTTTACCCAACGGCTTGGTCCAGAGGAGAGGGAGATCCTTACCTCGCGGACATAAACAACGCGAGCATGCGGGCGGATGCGCCGAAAGAGCTGATTTCACAGGCCTCTGCGTTTGAAAAGGCGGCGAATATTTTTGCGCCGTGGTACCGCCAACTTGACGTTTCATGGATGGCAACGCAGCTTACGCTGGAGGAGCGGTTCCCTTACTTCCGCGGCGCACCCCTGACCGACGGTATAGCGGCGTTTGAATACTACCTTGAGCACTGGAACGAGGGTAGACCTTTTATACTCGCCGGACATTCGCAAGGCTCGGAAATGGTACGGGAGCTTCTGATAACATGGATGAAAGATCACCCGGACGTTTACCAACGGATGGTGGCGGCCTACATCATCGGCTACTCCATAACGCAGGATGACCTTAGCAATAATAAGCATCTGAAATTTGCCAACAGCGCGGGGGACGTTGGCGTGATCATATCGTACAATACGGAAGCCCCCGAAATTGGCGGAAACGGAAAAAACCTGACGGTGATTGACGGCTCCATAGCGATAAACCCCATTTCGTGGACACGCACGGGAGATACAGCCTTTGCGTCGCAAAGCAAAGGAGCGCGTAAATACAACAAGGAAACGGGCGAATATGAGGATAAAGGGCCGCTTGCCGACGCCAGAGTGAACCTTGAACGCGGGACAGTCATCTGCTCCACCGTTGACGTGGACGAATACAGCCTTAAAGGCTACGAACATATTTTCCCGCGCGGGGTGTTCCACATATACGATTACGCGCTTTACTACCACGACCTTGAGGAAAACGCGGTGTTGAGGGCGAATAACTATACAAAAAACGCGATTAATGGGAAATAGCGTAACAACAATGGAAGCCTCCTTGCGTAAGCAACACTCTACACCGCTATGGATTACGATTTAACCGATGCCGGCTACTACGGCGAGTTTGGCGGGGCGTACATCCCCGAAATACTCTACGCCAACGTAGAGGCGCTGCGGGAAAGCTACCTGAAGATTACGGGCGACCCTGCGTTCAAAGCCGAGCTTGACGCGCTGCTGCGCGACTACGCCGGCCGCCCCTCGCCGCTGTACTTTGCCGGACGGCTCTCGGAGCGGTACGCCACGCGCATCTACCTCAAGCGCGAAGACCTGAACCACACCGGCTCGCACAAAATCAGCAATGCCCTTGGGCAAATCCTCCTCGCGCGGCGCATGGGCAAAACCCGCATCATTGCCGAAACGGGCGCGGGGCAGCACGGCGTGGCAACCGCCACCGTGTGCGCCCTGATGGGGATGCCGTGCGTTGTTTACATGGGCGAAACGGATATTGCGCGGCAGCGGCTCAACGTGCAGAGAATGGAAATGCTGGGCGCTGAGGTGAGACCCGTAACCTGCGGCAGCAAAACGCTCAAGGATGCCACCAACGAGGCCATCCGCGACTGGTGCTGCAACCCCTCGGATACGCACTACATCATTGGCTCCACCGTGGGGCCGCACCCCTACCCCGACATGGTGGCGCGGTTTCAGTCGGTGATTAGCGAGGAGGTAAAGAGGCAGCTCGCCGAGCGCATCGGGCGCGACTACCCCGACTACCTCGTTGCCTGCGTGGGCGGCGGGAGCAACGCTGCCGGCACGTTCTACCACTACCTCAGCGACGGGCGCGTAAACCTCATCGGCGCAGAGGCCGCAGGCTTGGGCGTAGACACCGACCAAACCGCCGCCACCATTCACCTCGGCAAGCAGGGCATCATCCACGGCTGCCGCACCCTCGTCATGCAAACCGACGACGGGCAAATCACAGAGCCGTACTCCATCTCCGCCGGGCTGGACTACCCGGGCGTTGGGCCGCTGCACGCCAGCCTCGCCGCAAGCGGCAGAGCTGAGTACTTCGCCATTACCGACGGCGAAGCGCTGGCGGCGGCGGCGGAGCTCACCCGCCTCGAGGGCATCATTCCGGCGCTGGAGTCGGCGCACGCGCTGGCCGTGCTGCGCAAAAAAAACTTCCGCCCAACCGACGTGATCGTCATCACTGTCTCGGGGCGCGGCGACAAGGACATGGAAACGTTTGGGAAGTCGAAAGTTGAAAGTCGAATCTGAAGCCTATTAATACCATGAAAACAAAGCTGACCGTCATCAAAAAAACGCTGCTTGCCGACCTGCAAACGCCGGTGAGCATTTACCTCAAGGTGCGGGATATGTTCCCGCAATCGGCGCTGCTCGAAAGCTCCGACTACCACACGTCGGACAACAGCTACTCCTTTATCGGCGTAGAGCCAATGGCTACTTTTTCGGTAAGCCGGGGCGTAGCGGCTGCCGCCTACCCCAGCGGAGCAACGACCTCCACGCCCATCGCACAGCCGCACAGCGAGCAGCAGATGCTCGACGAGTTCGTCAAAAGCTTCGACGCTTCGGGCGGCAGCGCCGACAGCAGCAACGGTTTCTTTGGCTACACCGCCTACGATGCCGTGCGCTACTTTGAGCAGATAGACGTAAAGCCGTGCGAGGACGCGCTGCTGCCCATAGCCGATATGACCTACATCCTCTACCGCTTTGTGATTGCCATTAACCACCTGAACAACGAGATGAGCATTGTGGAGAACCTCACCGAAGGGCAGCAAAGCAAGATGGACGAGCTGATTTACATCCTCAACAGCCGCAACTTCCCCAGCTACGATTTTTGCCCGCAGGGCGAGGTCAGCTCACCCATCAGCGACGAGGAGTACAAGGCCATGGTGCAGGCGGGCATTGGCCACTGCCTGCGGGGCGACGTGTTTCAGATTGTGCTCTCGCGGCGCTTTGAGCAGCGCTACACGGGCGACGACTTCAAAGTATACCGCGCCCTGCGGTCTATAAACCCGTCGCCCTACCTGTTTTACTTCGATTTTGGGTCGTACCGCATTTTCGGGTCGTCGCCCGAAACGCACCTGAAGGTCGCGGGCAGCGTAGCCACCATCGACCCCATAGCCGGCACCATTTACCGCACGGGCAACGACGAGCAGGACCGGCAGCTGGCGCAAGCCTTGCTCCAAGACCCAAAAGAGAACGCCGAGCACGTGATGCTGGTTGACCTCGCGCGCAACGACCTGAGCCGAAACGCGCAGAACGTAACCGTAAAGTCGTACAAGGAGGTGCAGTTCTACTCGCACGTCATCCACATGGTATCGCGGGTGTGCGGCGAGGTGTCGCCGGAGGCCAACCGCATAGGGCTGTTTGCCGATACGTTTCCGGCGGGCACGCTCTCCGGCGCGCCTAAGGTGCGCGCCATGCAGCTTATCAGCGAGCTGGAGAAGCATCCGCGGGGCGTTTACGGCGGCTGCATCGGCCACATCGGGCTGGACGGAAACCTGAACCAGGCCATCACCATCCGCACCTTTGCGAGCTGCAACAACACGCTGTACTACCAGGCCGGCGCCGGCATCGTTGCGCAGTCAAAGCCCGAAAACGAGCTGCGGGAGGTAAACAGCAAGCTCGGAGCGCTGAACAAGGCCATTGAAATGGCAAAGCGCTGAAGCGTAGATGCCGGAAACGCTTACTCGCTTTGTGAAAAAAATTATACTTTAAGGGCAGCTATGGATTTTAAGCAAAATATGGTAGAGCGTAAGCCTTACATGCAGCAGCTGCGCAGCTGGAGAAACCAGCACGTGATTAAGGTTGTTACCGGTATGCGCCGTAGCGGAAAGTCTACCCTGCTTGAAATGCTTGCCGACGAAATACGTCAGGATGTTGGCACCGGGCAAGTCCACTTCTACAGCTTTGAAGACCCCGATGTGCTGGAAATCGGCGGCTACAAGGCTGTTTACGACCACGTAAAGGTGCGGCTTGCTGCCGACGCAATGAATTACGTTTTTCTCGACGAAGTGCAAAACGTTGAGCAGTTTGAGCGGCTTGTCGATGGCTTGTTCATCAAGAGGAATGTAGACTTGTACATTACAGGCTCCAACGCGTACCTGCTATCAAGCGAGCTGGCAACCCTGCTCACAGGGCGATACGTGGAAATCAACATATTGCCGTTTTCTTTTGGGGAGTACTATAGCGTGCTTGCAAATTCCCAAAGTTTCTCCAAAAACAAACTTTTTGCGGATTTGCAGGGTGAAAATCCGCAAAACTTTGCCCTTGACAAAACTTTTGCGGATTTGGATGGCGAAAATCCGCAAAACTTCATTTTTAGCAAAGCTTTTGCAGATTTGAGCTTTCGTAATTACCTGTACGTCGGTGGTATTCCGCAGACAGTTGAGGTTAACAATGGCTTAAATTACGAATTGATTATCAGCAGCATTTTTAGCGCAATTATCGAAAAAGACATCTTTTCGCGACACAACGTATACAGTAAGCCTACATTCTATAAGATAGCTGATTTTATTTTGGATTCTGTCGGGTCGTATATTTCTCCAAACTCAATAGCGAATGTGCTGAAAAATGAAAAAGTAGCCATTGATAACGAAACTGTTTCACGGTACTTAAAAATTCTCACGGATGCGTATCTGATTTGCAAAGCTCCGCGATACGAGATTAAGGGTAAGGGGCTACTGGCAACGCAAGATAAGTACTACTTGACAGATGTTGGCTTCAGGCATATTCGCTTGTCAAAAAAGCGAGATGATGATTTGGGGCATTTGCTTGAAAATGTTGTGTATCTTGAGCTTGTTAGAAGGAATAAAAATGTTTTCGTGGGGAAAATCCAAGACAAAGAGGTTGACTTTGTGGCCATAGGCTACAGCGGTTACGTTTCGTACTACCAAATAGCCTTTTCGGTGCAGGACGGGCAAACTTTGGAGCGCGAGCTTGCCCCCCTGCGGGCAATTCGCGATGCCAACCCGAAGTACCTGCTCTCCGCCGACTGGGATACCGACCCCGTGTACGACGGCATCAGAAAGTTGAACGTAATAAATTGGTTGCTATGTAAGTACTAAGCGTTTTGTCAAAAAAAAATCTTAACCCGAAATCTTCATGAAAATCCTTGTGTTCGACAGCTACGATTCCTTCACCTACAACCTCGTGCACGCCCTGCGCAAGCTTGGCTGTAGCGACGTTGAGGTAGTGCGCAACGACCAAATTGCGCTCGATGCAATTGCTCGCTACGATAAAATTGTGCTCTCGCCCGGCCCGGGCATTCCCTCCGAAAGCGGCATCCTGCTGGAGGTGATAAAGACGTACGCCGCTACCAAAAGCATCTTTGGCGTATGCCTCGGCATGCAGGCCATTGGCGAGGCGTTTGGCGGGACGCTGGTGAACCTGAAAAACGTCTACCACGGCGTGAGCGACGAAATACGGGTCACCGCACCCGACCTGCTGTTTGACGGGCTGGGCGAGCGCTTCGAAGCCGGGCGCTACCACTCGTGGGTGGTAAGCCCCGAAAACTTCCCCGAGGCGCTGCGCGTAACGGCAACGGACGGGCACGGCAGCATCATGGCGCTGGCGCACCGCCAGCACCGCACGCGGGGCGTGCAGTTCCACCCCGAATCGGTGCTCACGCCAGTGGGCGAGAGGATAATAAAAAATTGGATAGAAAAAGGGTAAAAGAGGTAGTGCCGGCAGCGCTTGGCGACAGCAAGGTTTGGTGCACAATAGCGGCGAATTAAAATAAAAGGAAAAACTGAGTCGTTGGGATTCGGTACGAAAAGAAGTTGTATCTTTGCCGAAATATTGGTAAATCAAATGAATAAGAGCAACGCATTATCAAAGAGCAATGGCAATCTGATTTATAGTCAGATAAAAGAAATTTTGACCACAGCGAGAGCAAAAGCATATTCCGCCGTCAATTTTGCTATGGTCGAGGCGTATTGGCTCATTGGCAAACAGATTGTTGAAGCGCAGTCCGGCAGCGAGCGAGCCGAATACGGAACACAGCTGCTCAAATACCTATCGGAACAGCTTACGCGCGATTTTGGAAAGGGTTTCGACGAAAGCAATCTTCGCTATATCAGACAATTTTACCTGACTTTCCCAATTTGTGACACGCTGCGTCACGAATTGAGCTGGTCGCATTACAGAAAAATAATGAAGGTAGAAAATGAAACAGCCCGCAATTTCTACATGGACGAGTGTGTAAAATCAAATTGGAGCACCCGCCAGCTCGAACGCCAAATCAATACGCATTTTTACGAGCGTTTATTGTCAAGTCAGGACAAAGAGGCGGTTTCAGCCGAAATCCAAAAGACAGCTACGCCGCTCGACCCAAAAGATTTTATTCGCAACCCTGTGGTTTTAGAGTTTTTAGACATAAAACCCTCTCCCAATCTCTACGAAAAAGATTTGGAAACAGCGGTTATCAATCATTTGCAGGAGTTTCTTTTGGAAATGGGCAGAGGCTTTTCCTTTATTGCCCGCCAAAAACGCATTTCGTTCGATGGTAGGGATTTCTACATTGATTTGGTTTTCTACCATTATATTTTGAAATGTTTTGTGCTTATCGATTTGAAAATGGATGATTTAGCACACCAGGATTTAGGGCAGATGCAGATGTATGTAAACTATTACACTCGCGAAATGATGAACGAGGGCGACAATCCGCCCATTGGCATTATTCTGTGCGCCGACAAGAGCGATGCGATTGTCCGCTACACGCTTGCTGAAAACAACAGGCAGATTTTCGCTTCCAAATATATGCTCTACCTGCCGACCGAAGAAGAATTGCGAGCCGAAATTGAAACCCAGAAAAGGATGTTTTATCTGCAACAGGCGGAGAAAGGAGGGAAGAGTGAATAAGAATATGCTCGTTATACTTTGGATTATTGATAAGATTGAAACAGTAATATTTAATAAATTGAATGTAAATTTTTCAAATCCAAGTGATGATGTTTCAATGGTATTAGATACTTACAAAAATTTTTATAGAAAAATTGCTTTGAGACACAAAGATTTATCTCGAATAAATATCTTTACCACCAGTAATGATTTGTTTAGCGAAATAGTTCTTGATAGTTTGAATATTCATTATTAATGGTTTTAGTGATTATACTACTAAAATCAAACTAAAATTGCGAATATGCCCCACCCCATAAGCCAATACATCACCGAACTCAACGCGCTGTACCGCGCTGGCAACGCCACCGAACACAGCTACCTTCCGGCGCTGAAAATCCTGTTAGAAGCGTTAATGCCCCGCTACACCGCCACCAACGAGCCGAAGCGCATTGCCTGCGGCGCACCCGACTATATCATTACCGACCGGAATTTTGCTGTCGGTTATGTTGAAGCAAAAGACATTCCCGTCAACCTGAGCGACAGTAGCTTGAAAGAACAGTTCGACAGGTACAGACATTCGCTCGACAATCTTATAATCACCAATTACCTATAGAATTTATGCTGAATTCCATTTTGCAGGCATTGGAAGAATTGCCCGTACGCAAAATTACCGATATATTTACCGATATAATTACCGATAAGCTTACAAAAGCCGAGCTGGAATTTTTGGAGCAAATTGCAGGATACATTGATAAAAACGGTGAAATAGCCAACTATCGCGCTCAGCTTTTGACAAGCAAATCAGATGTAAGCGTGAAAAAATATTTTGCCCACTTTGTAGAAATTGGGATTTTGAAAGTAGAAGGAAAGAACAAGGGTAGAAAATATTTAATACGCAATCACAAATGAATAACGACAAAAAATAAAAAATTAAGTAAAGTATCATGCTTGCTAACGTAAAACTCTCAATAATTTTAATTCACAATGAAACATCTGCTATACCGTTTATTTGAGCACCAAAACCTTGACCGCAAGGAGTCTCGGGATGTGCTGATTCGCATGGCGCATGGCGAGTACAACGAGAGCCAGATTGCGGCTTTCATCACCGTTTTTTTGATGCGCAGCATTACCATCGATGAGCTGACGGGCTTTCGCGATGCGCTGCTTGAGCTGCGCGTGCCGGTTGACCTGTCCGAGTACAACGCCATCGACATCGTGGGCACGGGCGGCGACAACAAAAACACGTTCAACATCTCCACCGCCGCCTGCTTTACGGTTGCCGGCGCGGGCTACAAGGTGGTGAAGCACGGCAACTACGGCTCTACCTCCGTGAGCGGCGCCTCAAACGTGATAGAGCAGCACGGCGTAAAGTTCACCAAAGACGTTGACCTCATGCGCCGCTCGCTCGACGCCTGCGGAATGGCTTTCCTCCACGCGCAGTTTTTCAACCCTGCCCTAAAGGTGGTGGCGCCGGTGCGCAAAAATCTTGCCGTCAGGACGTTTTTCAACATGCTTGGCCCGCTGGTCAACCCTACGCTGCCCAAGCGGCAAATGCTGGGCGTGTATAACCTCAAGCTGGCGCGGATGTACTACTACCTCTACCAGCAAACGGGCACCGACTTTACGGTGGTCAACTCGCTGGACGGCTACGACGAAATATCGCTCACCTCAGCATTTAAGTGCTTCTGCAACAGCGGCGAGAGCATTTACACGCCCGAAGCGCTCGGCTTTAAGCGCACCGCAGCGAGCGAGCTGTACGGCGGCGACACGGTGGAGAAAGCTTCGGCCATATTCGACCGCGTGCTGAGCAACACCGCGACCGAAGCGCAAACGAACGTTGTTGTTGCCAACGCTGCCTTTGCCATACGCACCATCGACCCGCAGCTTGACGTTGCCGCCTGCGCTGCGAAAGCGAAAGCGTCCATCGAAAGCGGAAGCGCCCTGAAATCGCTGAAAAAATTTATAGAGGTAAACTCCTGAAATGAATATTCTGGAAAAAATACTCGCCACCAAGCGCGAAGAAATCGCCGCCTGCCAAAGGCAGCGCAGCTTTGACGACATTTACGGCGAAGCGCAGCGGGTTGCGCGTCCGGCGCTGTCGCTTTCCGAGAGCCTGCGCCGCTCGGCTACGCCCATCATCGCCGAGTTTAAGCGCCGCTCGCCGTCCAAAGGCTTCATCAGCAAGGATGCCGATGTGGCAACCGTCGCCAGCGGCTACGCGGCGCACGGCGCGGCCGCCATATCGGTGCTCACCGACAGGGAGTACTTTGCCGGCTCGCTCGCCGACTTAGCGGCGGCGCGTCGGGCATCGAGCGTACCGCTGCTCCGCAAGGATTTTATCATTAGCCCCTACCAGCTGTGCGAGGCGCGGATTGCCGGCGCCGACGCCGCGCTGCTCATCGCCGCCGCGCTGACAAGAGAGCAGTGCGCAGAGCTGGCTGCGTTTGCCCGCTCAATCAACATCGAGGCGCTGCTGGAGGTACACTGCGAAGCCGAGCTTGCGCACATCAACCCGCACGTGAACGTCGTTGGCGTCAACAACCGCAACCTCTCTACCTTTGCAACCAACGCGGCGACCTCGCTAACGCTCGCCCCGCTCATTCCCGACACCTACGCCAAAATCTCCGAGAGCGGCATTTCCGATACGGAGACCGTGAAAATGCTGCAAAAGGCAGGTTTCCAAGGGTTCCTGATGGGCGAAATTTTTATGAAAACGGGCAACCCGGCGCAGGCGCTTGGAAAGCTCATTGAGGAGTTGAAAGTCGAAAGTCGAAAGTCGAAAGTTGAAAGTTAAGAATAGATTTGTATATTGTTGATAATACGTTGGTTGTAACGGAGTTCGGCGCAGCCAATTGGGAGAGGGTGATACACGGTTTTGCACATTCTCCGAAGGTGGAAAACTTGAGCTCCTAATGCTCCTAATGCTCCTATACTTCTATACTTCTATAATTTATGAAAGTCAAAGTCTGCGGAATGAGGGAGGCGGGTAACATCGCCGAGGTAGCCCGGCTACAGCCCGACTATATGGGATTTATTTTCTACGAGCGCTCGCCCCGCTTTGCCGGAGGGCTGATGCCCGAAGCCCTTAGCGTGCTGCCGGCGGAAACGTTGCGCGTGGGCGTATTTGTCAACGCCGAAAAAGATTACATCCTACGGCAGGCTGCACGCTACCGCCTCGACCTGCTGCAGCTGCACGGCGACGAAACGCCCGCCGCGTGCGCAGCTCTCAAAAAATCCGGCTACGGCATTATTAAGGCATTTGGGGTGCAGTCGGCAGCAGATTTTGGCGCGACGCACCGGTACGAGGAGGCGTGCGCCTACTTTTTGTTCGACGCAAAAACCCCGCAGCGCGGCGGCTCCGGCAAAAAGTTCGACCACCGGCTGCTGGCAAGCTACTCCGGCAAAACGCCGTTTTTCCTGAGCGGCGGGATAGCGCCCGAAGACACCGCAACCGTTGCCGCCCTGCGGCTGCCCCGCTGCGCAGCGGTTGACATCAACAGCCGCTTCGAGTCGTCGCCCGGCGTAAAAAATGCTGCGGAGGTAGGGAGGTTTATCGAGGCCGTCAGGGAGTGAAGGGTGTATTGCAAACGGTCGCATGTTTGCAAAAAAACGCTGTAAGCGTTTTTCGCTCTTAGCTTTTTCACTTGAGCAGCGGCTTCGAGGCTATGCCTGTTTTACGAGTAAGCAGGTCATACGTAATTTTTCCCCAAATAAAAATACACGGCACCGCTTTTAGGCAGTATGGCTTTACAAATTCTTCCCGTATGAAGCGAGGGAAAATATCGGTGGGCGATAGCGAGGCGAAAATAAAAGCACAAGTAAACAGGATAATATTCACGATATTTTTTTTGGCGTGCACAAACCACAGCGCTGCTCCGGCAATAGCTATAACAAACGTTGGCGACTCCGCTTTGTGGTTGAATATAACTATCCACACCAAAGTGGAGGCCAGCATCAAAACACGAATCGCTTCATCCCCATAGCTTTTTATTCTGCAAAATGGCGCCATGAATACTGCGGCGCCAATCAGCACCACCACATTTTTGCTGCCGGCGTATCCAAACCATGAGTTTAGCCATCCCATAACAGAATACCCATAAGATGCTGCATGATCTTGCGAGAGCAGGGTTAAGTAGCTTTTCATCAAGCTTACGTACTGTTGCGGGCTGATAAAAATCAGAGGAACGGCAAACAAAACAACCGCCCACGCCAGCGAGCATAACGCCAGCTTCAGCTTTTTGGGGTACAGCAGAAGTAAAGCAAAGCCTACAACGCCAAACAGCTTTATGTACACCGAAAGTACCATGCAGAGCGTTGCCCACAGGTACCTATTTTTTTCCAGCAACCCCACGGCCAAAATTATCAAGCCTGCAATCAGCGCGTTAGATTGACTGTTTTGCATGGAAGTCATCACCTCAATCAGGCAAAGCGCCAGAATTAAACCCTTTTTGTAGTCGCTGAAAAAGGGCAGGTAGTAGATGGCAAGCAGCAGCAGCAGCGCGTTGAGCAAGTTCCATGCGGTAAGCCCCAGCCAGTCGGGAGCTACCGCCAGCACTCCGAAAAATGCGGCGAATGTTGGGGTATACTTATATAAATCCCAATGCTCCTGCGGGTATAAAGCATATAAATCTTTACCTTCCTTCAGGTGGTAAAACGATGACTTGAAAATAACGTAGTTGTTATATTTCGTATAGCGTATTTCGCTCGCATCTAAACTTTTCTCACCTCTCAGCAGCGGTGAAATGCTCGCAACCAGCGCAAAAACAGCGTAGGTCAAGAAAATATATTTTTTCTGTGAAATAATTTTTTGTATTCGGGTTTTCACTTGCCGTAGAAATTTTTAAACAATTGCTCGTTTTTTATCAACAATTCATGCTTTTTTTCACTCTCAAATTACGCGCAACGTTGGGGTATATTCCAATGATTTATAGGATTCTTCATACGTGCATTAGCGGCAAAAAAAAACCTCGCCCCGAAAACTCGGAGCAAGGGCACATGCTTGCTTTTTAGAAA
>JAIRMD010000113.1 GCA_031258915.1 Prevotellaceae bacterium | reverse complement strand
CTTGGGGTTAGTACGGATTTTGCTCTACTGCTCCCTTACTTTCCGTAATTAGGCTTGCCGGGAACGGAAGGCGGTAGTGCTTCGTTTCGCTTGGGTCGTCTGTTGCAATGTTAGTGTTTTCTTGCGCAGCTGTAGCTTTCGCACGCATCTTTTTGTTGAACAAATCGTTGCGTATCAAATCCTGGCGGCGGCAGCCTTCCCAGTAAAGCTCTTTGGCGCGCTCCTCCAAAAGCACTTTGATAAACTTGTCTTTGTCGGGAATATCTGCCGTAGTGTAGGCCGTCAGCCCCGCGCGCGTTACCACCTCATTGAGCAAGCTGAGCGGCTCTTCGGTGTAGCTGGTGCCGTTCTTCACCAGCGCCTCGGCGAGCAAGGTAAGGACATCGGCGTAGCGGTACACAATGAAGTCGGTAAACCATGCCTCCGCAGCGGTGCCGGTTTCTATGGGGTACTTCATGGTGAGAGGACCGTTGGTAAGCGTTTCCCATACGCTGCCGGTGCCGGGATTTGCTCTCGTGAGCGTATCTCCTTGCTTGTTAACGTATTCGGGGGCAAAGGTGGCTTTGCGGTTGTCCTCGTCCTCAAAAGTATCGTAGAAAGACCAGGGCGCTGTCCACATGCGCCAGCAGTTATCTACAGTGCTGTAGTTGCCGGGCAGCACGTAGGCCAGCCACTTGCCTTCCTTCAGCCCTTTTTGCAGCGGCGATGCCCAGATAACCTCCGTATTCCACTCGTTGGCCTCCAAAAATATGCTGGCGTAGGGGGAGTATCCGTTTACGCCGGCTTTTACCAAGCTGTACCCGTACTCGGGCTTTTGCAGCTCGCGCCCTTCCTTCACGGCTTCCGGCCAATTTCTCTTCTGCATGTAGTACTTCAGCAGCAGCGTATGGGCAACCCCCGCCGTAAAGCGCCCGTGCTGAGTTTCGGCGTTCGACTTGGGCAGCACGGCGGCGGCGCTGTTAAGCTTGCCCGTAATGTAGGCTTCCATCTCCGCCTCCGTTTTGCGCGGCAGGATGGTCATGGCCGCCGGGTCTTTCAGCGTTGCAAGGTCGGCAATGGGGATGGGGCCGTAGAAATCGTAAAGCATAAACGCGACAAAGCCTTGCGCACACTCCAGCTCGGCTATGTACTGCTTCTTCAAGGTTTCGTCCATTTTGATGCTCTTAATGCGGTCAATGGTCAGCTCCATTTTGCTTAGCTGGCGGTAGTGCTGCCAAGTGTTGTTGACGTCACTTCTGTTGGCCGATTCCGGCGACCAGCGGGCGTACATCATGGCCAGCCACTTTTCATCGTCGCGGTCTACGAGGCCGTAGTCGCTGATGACCCAATTCAAGACCCAAAGGCCTGCACCCATGCTAAAGAAGTAGTCGGCATATTCGGTGGCGCTAAACACGTTGTAGCAAGAGCTCAGCAGCTCCTCCGCATCTTTGGCGGTGCTGGGGTAGCCCGTTGCGGGGCTGATGTCGGAGTAGAGCTCCGATTCGAGCTCGCAGCTCGACAAGGTTGCCGCTGCCGTGAGCAGCAGGCACGCTAAGTATAATTTTATTCGTTTCATATTGCTTTACTTTTTTAATGGTTAAAATGAAATGTCCACGCCCAAGCTGAACGACGTAACGCTGGGGTACGCGTAGTTATGCCCGTCGGTTTCGGGGTCAATGCCCGTCCAGTTGGAAATGATGAACGGGTTGTTCACATCGGCGTACACGCGCAGGCTTGCAATGGCTGCCTTCGGAATGGGGAGGGTGTAGCCCAGCGTGATGTTGCGGCAGCGAATGTAGTTTACCTTTTTGTAGTAGTAGTCGGTGGCGCTCACCCCGCCCGTGAAAGTCTGGTTGGGAACGGCGCTGGGCACCGTAGAGCCTTGATTGTCGTGGCGCCATACGTCCAGCGTTCCCTTGCTCATGTTGTTTATGTCGCCGTTGAATCCGGTTGCCCACGCCTCGTAGTAGCTCATGCCGCGCATGCGCCCCAGCTCGCCGTAGAAGTAAACGTTGAGGTCAACATTTTTCCAGCGGACGGTGTTGTTAAGCCCGAATATCAGGGCAGGGTCTTCCGACCCAATCAGCTCCTGATCCATATTCGACGAAATTTTATTTTCTTCACCTTCCGCATCCCGCAAATTCTTCACCTTAATTTGTCCGGGCGCTAACGCCTGCTGCCACGCCGGGGCCTGTTCGCCAACCTTCAGCAGGCCATCGCTGCGGTACTTGTAGATGGAGCGAATGTAGTCATCCGTCGATTGGTACACGTTAGGCTTCCAGTCGGGGTCGCGCTCCAGCCAGCGGTCTTCGTAGGAAGTCAGCGAAGCGTCGGTTGTCCACGTCCAGTCGGCGCTTCTAACGTTCACCGTGTTCAGCGTAAGCTCAACGCCGGCGCCCTGCGTTTTGCCGATGTTGGCGGCCGTTGAGGTTACCTCGTTGTACGACATCAGCGATTTGCTCGTTACAAGTATGTCCGAAATAACGCGGTGGTAGTACTCCGCCGAGAGGTTCAGCCGGTTATTCAGGAAGCCCAAGTCCAGGCCGATGTTGTACTCGGTGGTGGTTTCCCACGTCAGCTTCGGGTTGCCCAAGCGGGTTACGGCTACGCCCTTGTAAAGCCCTTCGCCAAAAACGAAGCTGCCCGACGAGCCGTAGGCATCCGATATGCGGTTGCCCACGTTGGAGTTACCCGTTTGCCCGTAGCTGCCCCTCAGCTTACCGTTGGAGAGGATGTCGTTTACTGACGCCATAAACGCCTCGTCGCTAAACCGCCAGCCCACAGACACCGAGGGGAAGTAGCCCCAGCGGTAGTCGGGGTTAAAGTCGGAGTCGCCGTCGGCGCGGATGGTGGCCGTCAGCAGGTAGCGCCCCATAAACGAGTAGTTGAGGCGGCCAAAGTACGAGCCAAGGCTGCTGCTACTTGCGCCCGACCCCACGCTTGGCGAGGCGTAGGCGCCCACGCCGAGGTTGTTGTAGAGGTAGCCGTCGATGGAAAAGTTCCGATTGCCGGCGTATAAGCTCTCCGAGTTGAACTGCTGATACTCATAGCCCGCCAGGGCGGTGAGGTTGTGCTCTCCTAACGTCTTGGCGTACTGCGCCGTAAAGTTCATCAGGTAGTCAACGTAGCTGCTTTCGTTCACGTCTGCTTTTCCGTTCATGCTGCTGGCGTAGGGCACTGTTTTGGGCACGTACTGCTGGCGCTTCTGGAAGCCCCTGTCGGCACCTACGTTCAGCTTCAGCGTCAAATCCTTTACGGGGTTTGCCTGAAGGTACGCCGATGCCAGCAGGCGGTCTTTGGTAGTTTTGTCGGCTATGTCAAGCAGCGCCACAGGGTTGGGAATATTCGCCTGTATGGGGTTCGTGGAGAGCTCACCCGTTTGGGGGTCGCGCACCGGCGTGAAGGGAGAAAAGCGTAGCGCCGCAGCAATGATGCCGGATGCCTCATTCTCGGAGCTGCCCAGCGGTATGTTGTCGTACTGGTTGCGGCTTATGTTTAGCGAAAACCCCGTTTTGAAGTACTTTGAAATTTGGTTGTCGAGGTTGGCGTTCGCCGTAAACCGGTTGGCGTTGTTGTTCTTTAAAATGCCTTCCTGATTGAAGTAGTTCATAGAGGCAAGGTACTGCGTACTTTCCGTCCCGCCGGCCAGCGAGAGGTTGTGCGAATGTTGCAGGCCGGTGCGGGTAATTTCGCCCAGCCAGTCGGTGGTAGCAGCCGAGGCAATTTGCTCCGCCGTGTATCGCTCTCCGCTGAAAACGTTACTTGTGGTGGGTTTGTAGCCGGCGTAAGCGCCCTGCCCGTTGTCGTAAAGAAACTTTTCGTACACATCCTTGTTGTTTTGCGTCATAAACTCCTGCGCGCTGAGCATTTCGTAGCCGGTGTTCATTTTCTGCACCGCTACGTTGCCCGAGTAGCTCACCTTTACTTTTTCGCCCTGCCTGCCGCGCTTGGTGGTAATGATAATCACGCCGTGCCCTGCGCGTGAGCCGTAAATGGCAGTGGCGCTGGCATCTTTAAGCACTTCGATGCTCTCAATGTCGCTGGGGCTGATGGAGGCCAAAATGTTGTCAAGGTCGCCGGCGTTGTACTGGTTGTTCGACCCGGCGTTGCCGCGCGGCGAAATGGGGAAGCCGTCGATAATAAACAGCGGGTCGTTACCGGCGTTGATGGACGTAGCGCCGCGAATGCGGAACGTTGCCCCGCTACCCACCTGTGCGCTCGCTTGCGTTACCTGCAAACCGGCAGCCTTGCCCGCCAGGGCGTGGCTGATGGTGGAGAAGGTCGCTACCGGCGCGTCATCCATCTTTACAGACGAGATGGCGCCGGTGAGGTCGCGCTTTTTCTGCACGCCGTAGCCTACCACCACTACCTCGTCGAGGAACTGGTCGCTTTGGCTCAGCGTAACGTCAATGCGGCCGCGCCCGGCAACGGCCTCTTCTTTGGTGGCCAAGCCCAGAAAGGAGAACACCAGCGTAGCGTCGGCGGGGGCGCTGATGGTGTAGCCGCCGTTGGCAGCGGTGGCAGCGCCCACAGTGGAGCCTTTGACCACCACGCTTGCCCCCACCACAGGCTCGCCGTCGGGGCCGAGCACCGTGCCGGAGATGTTGAGGTTTTGCGCCCGCAGCGATAGCGGCAGCGTAGCGCACAGCAGCAGCAGCGACAGCAGGAGGCATTTCATACGCCTCCGCTCACCGCCAACCGCCTGAGCAGGTGCGGGCGCAAGCCCCCCTGCTCGACTTTGATCGAGTCTTTTTTTGTTCATAATAAAATTGTTGATGTGAGTAAAAAAATTGAAAAACAGCAAGCGGCCGAAAGATGCTGCCGCCTACTTTGCCTGCTGGGATTATCTGGGTGGGCACAAAAAAAGTGGGCGGCCAAAATAGCTGACCGTCCACTACAAGACAAAAGCTGCAAGCTATTGCATAGCTGCAAAAAATTATGTAACTTGCGAGTTTATTGTGTGTGTGTGTGTGTGTGTGTGTGTGTGTGTGTGTGTGTGTGTGTGTGTGCCATAGCTATGCCCTGCTGCGCAATTCTATGCGCAACCTTGCTGTAATTTATAGAGGAAAAGGTGCTCATTTCACAACACGTAAAAAAATGGTGGAATGGTGGAAAAATGACTTACTAAAAATTTAAGCAAAGGTATAAAAGGGTATTGGATAGCCCAAATTTTTCTGAAAATTTTTAACAAAGTTTACGTTAATCATGTGTTGTTTTCATGTACGTTGTTTTCATTTAGCTCAACAGGAGCGTAAAGTAAAGAGCAGCGTAGGGTAAAACCCTGCGCGACGGGGCGACGGGGCGCACGGTGTACGTCGCCCGACCGTCGGTGGCAGTGGTCTTCCCCGCAGGGGAACAACAGCAACGATGGGCGGGTGGCGACGATGGCGGTAATGGTAGGAGATTCCTCGCTGCGCTCGGAATGACGGCGCGTTTGGCGACGTTAATACACCGATACCCTCGCGGCGTAGGCGCCGGCCTTTACGACGTAAACGCCCTGCGGCAGCCGCGAAACGTTGATAACGGTTACCGCGCCTGCGGCTACCTCGTAGGTGGCCGCAAGGCTTCCTGACAGGGCGTAAATCAATATTCTCTCGCCGGCCTTTAGGTCGCCGTTCTCAACCGTCAGCTCGCCGTTGGTCACGGGGTTGGGGTAGA
>JAIRMD010000207.1 GCA_031258915.1 Prevotellaceae bacterium | reverse complement strand
GTGTGTGTGTGTGTGTGTGTGTGTGTGTGTGTGTGTGTGTGTGTGTGTGTGTGTGTGTGTGTGTGTGTGTGTGTGTGTGTGTGTGTGTGTGTGTGTGTGTGTGTGTGCGCGCGCGCGTTGTCAGGGGCAAGGCGCACCTTTCCCCTACGTCGCTTCCGAGCACGCTGCCCAAAAACTTTTCTTCCCGAAGTAAAGCTTGCTTTGTCATGCTTTCAATCAAACTGCGAACTTTGAATTTTTTTTATCGCACAAAAGTAGTAAAAAATATTACATGCACAAAAAAAAAAACAAAAAATTACAGGCGCATTTTTTTTCAGCTGACGCTGAATTTTTAGCAACCCATTTTGGCAGCTATGCTCGAGGTGGAGTACCCACCAACAAGCGGCACGGTTTCTACGCGCCCTCCGCGTGCAGCGACGAGATCGTAGCCAACAATGTCCTCTGGCTTGTAGTCGGCACCCTTGACCAGAATATCGGGCATCACCAGCTTGATAAGCTCGTAGGGCGTGTCCTCGTCGAACAGCGCTACGAGCGATACCACCTGCAGGGAGGCGATCACCATAGCGCGCGATGCCTCGTCTTGCAGCGGCCGCGATGGCCCCTTGAGGCGGCGCGTGGAGGCGTCGGTGTTAAGCCCCACCACAAGGAGGTCGCCCAGCTCCGCTGCCTTAGCGAGGTACTCCACGTGCCCGCGGTGCACAATGTCGAAGCAGCCGTTGGTGAAAACCACCTTTTTGCTGCCCCACGTAGCCCGCAGCGCCGGCAGCAGATTGCGAGGAATGACCTTTGCCCTTATTTGCTCAAGGTATGCTTTGCGATTCATGGCATTTTTTCTTTTTTCCGGAGCGTAAGAACAGCTGCACGTAGGCAACAATTCCCAGAATAATTATAAACAGCATTTGCGATTCGTGCGTCAGCGTGGCGTACAGCAGCCCGTCGGTTTCGGGGATAGCGTAGATGGCGTGCATGCCGAAGGTGGTAATGGCATGAAAGGCGCCCAGCCCGCCGTTGGTGGGCGCTACCACCCCAAAGCTGCCCAGCGCCATGACTACCAGCCCATCAACCAGCCCCAAGCCGGACGTGGCGGGGATGGCAAGCAGCACCACCCACGACATGCCCCAGTAGCACAGCCACAGGAGCGCGGAGTGCAGCAAAAATTCCCACCGGCGCTTTACCGCTGCAAAGGTTTTTAGCCCGTCGCCAACGCCCTTGGCGAGCGTCCAGATTTTTTGTACCGCCGCACTCCTGAGCAAGCGCCTGCGCAGCGCCCACGCGAGCGCGGCGAGCGCAACGGCGATGGCCGCCGCGAGCAGCAAAAAAAGTCCGCTGGGCAAGCTTCCGGAGAGCTTCTGAAAAACATTTTCGCGAATGAACTTTCCAAACGTATCTACGCGCAGCGCGAAAGCAGAAAGCACAATCGCAATGAGGCACAGCATGTCGAACGTTCGCTCGACGACCACTGTTCCCACCAGCTTGTTCAGGGGTATTTTGTCGGATTTGGCGAGCGCGCCGCAGCGGGCAACTTCGCCAAAGCGCGGAAACAGCAGGTTGGCAAGGTAGCCAACGATAACGGCGTTGTACATGGCGCCCAGCGTCGGCTTGTAGCCCAGCGGCTCGATGAGCAGCCGCCAGCGCTGAGCGCGAATAAAGTACGCCGCAATGCCCAGCAGCACGCCGGCCAGCACCCAGCCGTAGCTGGCTGTTCTTAGCCCTGCAAGCAGCTCCTCCAAGCGCACATCCTTAAAGCTGAACCACAGCAAAAATGCGGTAAGCAGAAAAAAGATGGAGAGCTTAAAAATGCTGTTGCGCCGCTTTTTATTCATAAAACGTTGATTGTAAACTATTTGACCAACCTGTTTGTTTCCTTATCGGGGAAAATGATGCGGGGTTGAAACGTTTTTGCCTCCTCAAAGTCCACCAGCGCGTAGGCCATGATGACCACCACGTCGCCGGCGTGGCACTTGCGGGCGGCAGGCCCGTTGAGGCACAGCACGCCGCTTCCGCGCTTGCCCTTGATGACGTAGGTATCGAGGCGCTCGCCGTTGTTGATGTTTACCACCGTTACCTTTTCGTAGGCAACAAGGTTGGCCGCCTCCATCAAATCTTCGTCGATGGTGATGCTGCCCACGTAGTAAAGGTTGGCCTCGGTAATGGTTACCTGATGTATTTTTGATTTTAAAACTTCAATTTGCATAGCAAAAGTAGATTTTAAATTTCATATTTTAGATTAATTTTTAGCTTCTTCCGCAATTCTTGTAATTTTTGCGCCAATTGCATTTAGGCGCTGGTCAATATTTTGGTAGCCTCGGTCAATCTGCTCAATGTTGTGGATGATGCTTGTTCCGTCGGCGCACATGGCGGCAATGAGCAGCGCTACGCCGGCGCGGATGTCGGGCGAGGTCATCACCGTAGGGCGCAGCTTGAGGCGCTCGTTGCCTATGACTGTGGCGCGGTGGGGGTCGCAGAGGATAATCTGTGCGCCCATATCAATGAGCTTGTCGACAAAAAAGAGGCGGCTCTCGAACATTTTTTGGTGAATGAGCACGCTTCCCTTCGCCTGCGTAGCGACCACCAGCAGTACGCTGATGAGGTCGGGCGTAAGCCCTGGCCATGGCGCGTCGGCAATGGTCATGATAGAGCCGTCGATGAAGGTTTCGATTTCGTAGCAGCGCTGCTGGGGGACGTGTATGTCGTCGCCGCGCTGTTCAATGCTTACGCCCAGGCGGCGAAAGGCATCGGGGATAATGCCGAGGTCGTTGAGCGAGGTATCTTTGATGGTGATTTCGCTATGCGTCATGGCGGCCATGCCCACGAAGCTGCCCACCTCAACCATGTCGGGCATGATGGTGTGGTCGGCGCCGCCCAGCTGGGGCACGCCTTCGACAACAAGCAGGTTGGAGCCTACCCCCGAAATGTTGGCGCCCATGCGCACCAGCAGCTTGCAGAGCTGCTGCACGTAAGGCTCGCAGGCGGCGTTGTAGATGGTAGTTTTGCCTTTGGCCATCACCGCAGCCATCAGGATGTTGGCCGTGCCGGTAACCGATGCCTCGTCGAGCAGCATGTTGGCGCCGTGCAGCTGCTTGGCCTCTATCCGGTAGAGCGCACCGTTGGGCTTGCTGCTGAAGCGTGCGCCCAGCTTTTCGAACCCGGTGAAGTGCGTATCGAGGCGGCGGCGCCCAATTTTGTCGCCGCCCGGACGCGGCGCGTAGACCAGCCCAAAGCGCGCAAGCAAAGGCCCCACCACCATGATGGAGCCGCGCAAGCTTGCCGAATTTTTTGCAAATTCTGGGGTTTGAAGGTAGTCGGGGTGCAGCGTTCTGGCGCAAAATGAGCATACGCCCTGCTTTTCGCGGGTAACCTCTACGCCCAAATCGGCGAGCAGCTCAATAAGCTTACTTACGTCCAAAATATCGGGGATGTTGCGAATCGTCACCTTTTCTGAGGTAAGCAAGGTGGCGCAAATCACCTGCAGCGCTTCGTTCTTTGCACCTTGAGGTGCAATTTCGCCGCTGAGCGTACAAGCGCCCGTAACTTCAAATGAAGCCATTTAGATTTCAGATTTCGGATTTCAGATTTCCAGCTTTACCAAACAACCTTGTTGGGTTACAAGTTATTAGATGAATAACAGCTGCTTACTTCAGGATTCTGCGGCGCTGCTGCTGCTGGCGCCTTAAACGATTTTGTCCGTTGCTGCTGCTGCTACCGCTGCTGCTGCTGCCGTTGCCGTTGCTGCCGGTGCTTGCGTAGCCGTAGTTGCCGACCGAAAGACGGGTAGAGTCGCTTATCTGTATCCGTCCCTTCGTGAGCTTTTCGATATCTCTGTAGATCATATCGTCCGACACGCTTTCTTTGTTCCACGCGAGGTATGCCTTTTTCATGTGGTTTGCCACCGCCATAATCGAGTAGCTGCGCTTTTCGCCTTCGGGCAGGGCTGCTATGTTCTCCAGCATGTCCTGCACGCCGCGCCCGTAGTGCTTCTGCTCGATGGTATCGGGCGAGGTGTAGGGGATGCGCCGGGGTTTTCCCTCAAAGGTAACCGGTTCGGGCTTTGGGTAGGGCGAATCAATGTCGAGGTCAAAGTCGGCAATGATAAAAAGGTGATCCCAGAGCTTATGCTTAAAGTCGTTGATGTCGCGCAGGTAGGGAAAGAGGCTTCCCATAACGCCAATAACGGCGTGCGCCTGCTCGTTGCGCTTTTCGCGGCTGGGGATAGCGCGCAGGTACTCTACCATGCGCTGAATGTGGCGACCGTACTCCGGGAGCGCCAGCTTGTTTCGTTGTGTGTTGTAATCCATGGTGCAAAGATAACCTTAAAAATTTTACGAACAATAAAAAAATACACATTTTATACTATCATTTAGCAAGAAGCTAAGCGCAGCTTAGGCAGCTACTCTACTATTTCCGCAATAACCTTTCCGCTTGCGGCGTTGGGCAGCGCAACGCCCACCAGCGCCGAGAGGGTAGGGGCAATGTCGGTCATATCGACGGGTGCCGTAATAGTTTTGCGCTTTATGCGCCAGCCGTAGAAGGCAAGCGGCACGTACGCATCGTAGCTGTAGGACGAGTTGGCTGCCGACTCGGTGAATGCTTCGGCCCATCCCGGCTCAAGGTTCACGATAATATCCCCCGAGCGCTTTGGGAAGAAGCTGTTTTGCATGTACCGCATGGCGCCGCTGGTGAAGGTAGCGCTGGCGAGCGTATGCGCCGTAGCAACGTTGGCCACGCCCGAGAATAGCAGCGCGAAGCTTGCGGTGCGCTCCTGCACCTCGCTCAGGCGCAGGTTAGAGTCTTCTATGAGCGTGTGGTTCAAAAATATTTGCTTTTGCGAAAACGATTTTATCCAGTCGCCTTTGCCGTAAACGATGTTCAGGTAGCTGCGCAGGAGCACCAGCGCCTTGCTGTGGTCAAATATTCCGTGCGGCATGCTGGCCTCTTCGAGGCGCTGCTGCGGCAGGTTTACGCCGTGGTCGGAGGTGAGCACCATGAGGAGGTTTTTCTTGCCCACGTGCGAGGTCAGGAACGAGAGGAGGTGCTTCAGGTTTTGGTCGGTGCGGTAAAAAGCGTCCTCCAGCTCTATGGATAGCGCTCCGTAGCGGTTGCCGATGTTGCGCATGGCGTCAAAGTATATCGTAACCATGTCGGTTGCGTCGCTGTTTCCCATATCTTCGTTCACTATGGCCGAGATGGCAAAATCTTTCACAAGGTTGTCGCTGTAGGGCGTTTCGCGCAGCTTTTCGTAGCCTATTCTCCCCTGCTTCTTTGCCGGCTCGGCAGGCACCAGAAGCAAGCCATCCGTCGCTTCCAGTACCTTATCAATGTTCTGCTTGTAGGCGGCATAGCTTGCCGCAGGCAGCGCACTTTGCCAGCTGCGGTGGAGGTAGGTATTTGCAAAGTTTTTTTGGTTGAAGTCCTGCACCCACTGCGGCAGCTGCGGCATGTAGTAGGTGGTGCTCACGAATTTTCCGCTCATCTCGTCAAACCAGTAGGCGGCGTTGCTGCTGTGCCCGGAGAGCAGGATGGCTTCTTGCGGCGCCATCGCAATGCCTATAACTTTTGATTTTTCTTCGAGCATTTTCAGCTCGTCGCCAAAGGTGGAGGCAAGCAGATGGCGCGGCGATTTTTTCAGGTTGTCGTTGCTGCTTTCAATAAGCTCCACGCGCGAGTCGGCGCAGGCCTCCTGCATGTCGTTTTCTACGCGGTCGTACCATCTGTCGGAGGGTATGCCGTGCTGTGCAGGCACCGCTCCGGTGGCGATGGTGGCAAGCCCTGGTGCCGTTTGCGTCAGCAGGTGGCTGTAGCGGGCATTTTTGCAAAACGCCCCTTCGCTTATCAGCGTTTTGAAGCCTTCACTGCCCAAGTTGCTCTTGAACCGCAGCAGGTAGTCGCTACGCAGCTGCCCTACCACTACCTGCACGATGAGCTTGGGTTTGTCGCCGGGGAGCTGCTGTTGCTTCTGCGCCAAAGCCGAAAGCTGGCCTGCGGCGATGAAAAGCGCCGCAAGCGCTGCGAATAACGATTTGTTCATTAGTAGATTTCAGATTTCAGATTTCAGATTTTCACACGTTAAACCTAAAGTGCATTACATCGCCATCCTGCACCGCGTAGTCCTTGCCTTCTATGGCCAGCTTTCCGGCGTCGCGGCAGGCGCTTTCCGAGCCGTAGCGGACGTAGTCGTTGTACTTGATGACTTCTGCGCGGATGAAACCTTTCTCAAAGTCGGTGTGGATAATTCCGGCAGCCTGTGGCGCTTTGGTGCCCTTGGGGTAAGTCCACGCGCGTACTTCCTGCGGGCCTGCCGTGAAGTAAGTTTCGAGGCTGAGCAGCTTGTAGGCAGCCTTTACCAGGCGCGCTACGCCCGACTCCTTTAGCCCGGCCTCCTCCAAAAACATTTGCCGCTCCTCGAAGCTCTCCAGCTCGGCTATTTCTTCTTCGGTTTTGGCGGCCACAATCAGGTACTCTGCATTTTCTTCCTTGATAGCCTCGCGCAGCATATTGACGTAGCTGTTGCCGCTCACGGCGCTTTTTTCGTCCACGTTGCACACGTAGAGCACGGGCTTGCTGGTGAGCAGGAAGAGCTCGCCGGCCAGCTTCTGGTCGTCCTTGCCATCGAGCTGCACCGTACGCGCCGATTTGCCCTGCCTGAGCGCGCTCTGGTAGCGCAGCAGGATGTCGTACATGCGCTTTGCATCCTTGTCGCCGCCGGCTTGCGCCGCTTTCTGCGCGCGGGCTATACGCCCCTCCACCGTTTCCAAATCTTTGAGCTGCAGCTCAAAGTCTATGATTTCCTTGTCGCGCACGGGGTTCACCGAGCCGTCAACGTGGGTAACGTTCTCGTCGTCAAAGCAGCGCAGCGCGTGGATGATGGCGTTCGTTTCGCGGATGTTGCCCAGAAATTTGTTGCCCAGCCCCTCGCCCTTGCTTGCGCCCTTCACCAGCCCGGCAATGTCCACAATTTCCACCGTAGTGGGGACAACGCGCTGCGGCTTGACCAGCGCCGCCAGCTTGCTTATTCGCTCGTCGGGAACGGTAATAACGCCTACGTTAGGCTCAATGGTGCAAAACGGGAAGTTTGCTGCCTGCGCCTTTGCGCTGCTGAGGCAGTTAAAAAGGGTGGATTTCCCTACGTTGGGAAGGCCTACAATACCACACTGAAGGGACATTTTTTTAAGTTGAAAGTCGAAAGTTGAAAGTTGAAAGTTTCCTCACACGGTCATGATTTCGCGCTCTTTTTTGTCGAGGATATTCTCTACTTTTTTGTTGTATCCCTCAGTAATTTTCTGCATTTCGGACTCGGCATCCTTAGCAACATCTTCGGGCAGCCCTTCCTTTTGCAGTTTCTTGACGGCTTCGATGGCGTCGCGACGGGCGTTGCGCAGGCTCATGCGGGCGTGCTCGCCCTCGCTTTTTACCTGCTTTACCAAATTCTTGCGGCGCTCCTCAGTCAGCGTCGGCACGTTGATGCGGATATGCTCGCCGTTGTTTTGCGGCGTAAACCCGATGTTTGCAAGTATGATTGCTCTTTCGATGTGGTGCAGCAAGCTTTTTTCCCATGGCTGGATAAGAATTGTCCGAGAATCGGGAACGGTAACGCTCGCTACCTGCACCAGCGGAGTGGGCGTAGCGTAGTACTCCACCATTATGTTGTCCAGCACGTGTACGTTAGCTTTTCCGGCCCTAATCATCAGCAGCTGCGATTCGAGGTGCTCTATTGCTTTGTCCATTTTGGCTTTGCCTGCGGCAATTTGCTCTTTTGCTGTATTGATATCCATAGCTCAAAAAAGTAAAATTAGTAAATGTAGTTGAGGCAATTTTTTTTTTTGCCCATACAAAATAACAAAGCGCAAAGTTAGCATTAAATTCTCAATTACGCGCGCAAGCGAATAAAAAATGGTGCATTGTAAATCGTCGCCCAAGGTTACGTAGGGCGTTGCTCTATCCTAATCCCGCGCCGTGAAAAAAAAATTTTTTTTCAAAAATTTTTTGCCTGCCGAATTTTTTTTCGTACCTTTCTTCTATAAATTTTGCCGCACATTTTTATCCGTTGGTGTGTA
>JAIRMD010000184.1 GCA_031258915.1 Prevotellaceae bacterium | reverse complement strand
GAGGACAAAAAAGCGTCGCACATGGGAATGTACCTGGCCGACAATAAATTTTTGCACGCCTCGACCTCAAAGGGGGTGAGCATTGCCGACCTGAACGACCGCTACTGGAGCAAGCACTTTTCGGGTGCAGGGCGCGTGTACACGCCTCCGACCGGAAAGCGCGCTCAAGCGAATCAACCTCCGGCAACGGCAGCCCAAAAGAAAAAAAGCGCCGCTGCCGAGGCTGCGCAAGCGAAACCACCAAAGGCAAAATCCAACCCCGAAAGCAGCAACAGCGGCGATATAATCATCGTTTTTGACGAAGAATTTTGACGCTGGGTTTTTCTGCACCACCGCCCAAATTTAAGTGCATCGCGGCGCTAGACGGTCACTTTTATTTTGCCGTTTCAATATAAAGTTGTACATTTGTAGCCCTTTTTTACGTAGAGAGTAAGAGGAATATTCGGGCCCATAGCTCAGTTGGTTAGCAGCACCTGACTCATAATCAGGGGGTCACAGGTTCAAGCCCTGTTGGGCCCACGCAAGGCAAGGCGCGGTCGGCGCAAGCATTTAAGCGGGATGTAGCAAAATACATCCCGCTTGCTTTATGCCCAAATTTGGAGATTATTTTGCAAATTTGGCTTGTGCCGCTGGGTCAGCAGCATCGTCTTCCTGACTTTGACCCTTTAAATCCGTAAAATTAGCGGCATAAAATGGAGCGCCGATAAGGTGCTGGACATTGCAAAGACAATAACAACCGTAAAACGGTTGGTTACAACCTCTACTTCGCCAGCTGCAAGCCTTGCAGCTTGTCCCACGCGCCTCTCGTGAAGTCGGGGACTTTGACCGGCGCAGAGCTGTTGGCAACGGATATTTTGGAGAGCTCCGTAATGGCCGACCACTCCGCCGCGTCGTACACGTCCTGATCCAGCGGCAGGCCGTTGCGCAGGCAGTGTACTAGGCGGTAGTCCATGATGAAGTCCATGCCGCCGTGCCCGCCTACGGTCTTTGCAAACTCGCCTACCTCCTGCACAATCGGGTGTGCGTAGGCCTGTAGCAGGCTGTCCATTGCGCTCTGGCTCAGGGCGCTGTGAGCGTTTGGCTCCAAAGCGATGGAGCGCCTTGGGTATTTCTGCGCAAAGCCCTTTGTACCCGATACCGTGTGCAGGCGGCTGTACGGGCGCGGGCTGGCCACATCGTGCTGAATCAATATAGACTTTCCCTTGGCGGTTCTCACCAGCGTGGTGTTCATGTCGCCCTGCTTGTAGGATGCCTTTGCCTGCTCCGAATCTTCGCCAAAGCGCTCCTTGGCGTAGGCCGTCATGTTGAACTGGTCGGTGGAAAGCGAAACGAGGTAGTCCATCTTGTCGCCTCGGTGGATATTCAGGATTTGGCAGATGGGGCCTAAGCCGTGCGTGGGGTATAGGTTGCCGTTGCCCTCTGCGTTTTCCTTTAGCCGCCAGTAGTCCCAGTAGCCTTTCAGCCCGGGTCTCTTTACCTTTTCGCTCTCGCCCGCCTTCCCTGCGCCCGGCTGGTACGACTCGGCAGAGCTGAGGCGCTCGTTGAAGTTGAGGTCTCGCAGGTCGTGGATGTATGCGCCCTCTACGTGCACCACCTCCCCGAATACGCCCTGCTGCGCCATGTTGAGCGTGGCCATTTCGAAGAAGTCGTAGCAGCAGTTTTCGAGCTGCATGCAGTGCTTGCGGGTTTTTTCGGCGGTGTTGACCAGCTGCCAGCACTCGTCGATGGTGCGGGCGGCGGGCACCTCAATGGCCACGTGCTTGCCGTGCTCCATAGCGTAAACCGCAATGGGCGTATGCAGCTTCCAGTGGGTGCAGATGTAGATTAAGTCGATGTCGTCCCGCTCGCAAACCTGCTTCCACGCCTCCTCGCCGATGTACTCGTCGGCCTTGGGGAAGCTTTTTTTGGCCAGATTTTCCTGAACGCGGTCGAGGTTGTACTGCTCCAAGTCGCAGATAGCCTTTACCTCTACCCCTTCGATGTAGGTAAAGCGGTTGACGGCACCGGGGCCTCTCATGCCCAGCCCAATGAATCCAACGCGAACGGTAGGTATCGGGTCGCAGCGCAGCTGGAGGACATCGGTTTGCCCGGCAGGGCGTGCAGGCTCCGGCGTTGCGACTACGTTGCTCTTTTGGCAAGAGCTTAGCGTTGCGCCCGCCAGCAGCAAGCCTAAGGCAGCCACAGAAAATTTTGTATGTTTCATCTTGTTTGTAATTAAAAAAACGTTTGTTGCTAAAAAAATAATAATCTAATCGCGCTCGTTACGAGCTGCCGCCGCAGCCCCGCACGGCAGCCTTAGTACTTCGCCGCTCTGTCCTCGGTGAGGAACGTGCGGTTGTAGGTGATTCCCATAGCGTCGTAGCGCTTCATCAGCTCCATCAGGCGTGCCTGAAAGCCATCGTAGTCCCGCTTTGCCTTTGGCGACCAGCCTACTTCGGCTACGGCAGCGGCGCGGGGGTAGGCCATGTAGAGCACGCGCTCAAAGCTGGCCATGTACTCCGTCCATACGTTGCCCTGAAATCCCAGCACGCGCTTGGCTTCCTCCGGCGTAAGGTCTGCGGGCGTAGGCTCGTAGCTGTACACCCTCCAGATGGGCAGGTAGCCTCCTATGGTGTGCGGCTCTGTCTTGGGGTTTGCCTGATAGTAGTCGAGGTAGGCGTGCGAGTTGGGCGTTCTGATGACGTTGTTGCCGCGGCGGATGGCGTTGATGACGGCTGTATCGCTCTCCCGCGCGCGCCAGTGCATGATGGTGGCGCTTGGCGAGATGCCGCCCTCCAGGATTTCGTCCCAACCTATGATTTTCTTTCCCTTAGCGGCGAGGAATTTTTCTATTCGGGTAATGAAGTAGGCTTGCAGCCCGTGCTCATCCTTTAGCCCTTCCTTCTTTATCCGTTCCTGACAGGCGTGGCAGCGCTCCCAGCGCCGCTTGGGGGCTTCGTCGCCGCCAATGTGGATGTACTCGGAGGGGAATAGGTCGGCAACCTCCGTGAGGATATTTTCTAGGAATGTAAATGTTTCTTCCCTCGGGCAAAATATATCGTTGTGCACCCCCCACAGCCCCTCAACCTCAAACGGGCCGCCGGTGCAGGAGTACTGGGGGTAGGCCGCCAGCGCCGCCACCGCGTGGCCGGGCAGCTCTACTTCGGGGATAACCGTAACGAAGCGCTTTGCGGCGTAGGCCAGCACCTCCTTCACGTCGTCCTGCGTGTAGAAGCCGCCGTAGCGGGTGTTGTCCCACTGCCGCTTTTCGGGGGCAACGTAGGCTCCCTTTAGCGTGCGGTTGCGGTAGGCGCCCACCGTTGTGAGCTTCGGGTACTGCTTGATTTCGATGCGCCAGCCCTGATCTTCCGTCAGGTGCCAGTGGAAAGTGTTCATCTTGTGGTAGGCCAGCAGGTCGATGTACTGCATCACCTCGTCCTTGCTCATGAAGTGTCGGCCTACGTCGAGGTGCAGCCCGCGGTAGGCGTACCGGGGCGCGTCCTCCACCTCAAGGCAGGGCACAGCCCACTTTACGCCGCTTACCTGCTGCTTGCTCTCAATTTGTGCGGGCAGCCGCTGGCGAATGGTTTGCATGGCGTAAAAAATGCCCTGCGGTGCTTTGGCCTCCACCTGAATTTTGTTGGGCTTCACCGAGAGCTTGTAGGCCTCGTCGCTCTTCAGCTTGGGGTTGAGCGTGCAGGTCAGCGTGTTGCTGCCCGCCCCGCTCGCTACCGTCACCGGCAGCGAGAATCCCGCCGCGGTTTTGAGCAGCTCGTTCAGCCTTGCCACGGCGTTTTGCAGCTGCGGGTTGTCCGCGCTCAGCGCAATTTTGGTTTGCGAATTAATAACAAATTCGCCCGATTTTAGCGTGCATTTTTCCGGCAGGGGAATAATGTTTGC
>JAIRMD010000150.1 GCA_031258915.1 Prevotellaceae bacterium | reverse complement strand
TAGGTGCTTGTATCGAGCGGCACAAACACATCGGGCATGATGCCGCCGCCGCCGTACACGGTACGCCTGTTTTTGAGCGTAAAAAATTTCACCGAATCGGGAGGCGGCGTGATGCTGTCGGGGTTGTACACTTCGCCGTTGGCGTAGCGCCGGTACAAATCCTTGTAGTACTTTTCGGTTTCGCCATTGCTGTAGGGGCGCTGTATCACCCTTCCGGTAGGCGTGTGGTAGCGGGCTACTGTAATGCGCACCAGCGAGCCGTCGGGCAGCTCAACCTGATTTTGCACCAGCCCTTTGCCAAACGAGCGGCGGCCAACGATAATTCCCCTGTCCCAGTCCTGCACTGCTCCGGCTACGATTTCGCTTGCCGAAGCCGAGTGCTCGTCAATCAAAACCACCAGCTTGCCTTTCTCAAACCGGCTGAGCGTATCGGTAGCCACAACATCCGTGCGCGGCAGGGTGCGCCCTTCGGTGTAAACCATCAGCTGGTTTTTGGAGAGAAATTCGTCGGCAATGTGGGTCGATACGTCCAGCATGCCGCCGGCGTTGCCGCGCAGGTCGAGGATAATGCCGTCGGGCTTTTTGCCAAAGCCGCCGAGCGCCTTCACAAATTCGCTGTGCGACGTTGCGGCAAATCGCCCCATGTGGATGTAGGCAATGCCGGGGGCAGCCCAGAACTTGGCGTCGATGCTGTAGAGAGGTATCTTATCGCGGGTGATGGTAAAGTCGAGCAGCTGCTCCACGCCCCGCCGCATCACGCTTACGCTGACGATGGTACCTTTTGGGCCGCGCAGCATTTTCACCACATCCGTATTTTTGACGCTTACGCCGGCAATGCATTTGCCGTCCACCGCCACAATGCGGTCGCCCGCCACGATGCCCACCTTCTGCGACGGCCCTCCGGCGACGGGCGATATGACCAGCAGCGTGTCGTTGAAGATGTTGAACCCAATGCCAATGCCATCGAAGTTGCCCAGCAGCGATTCGGTGGTTGCCTTGGCATCTTTGGCCGAGGTGTAGCCGGAGTGCGGGTCGAGCTCGCTCAGCACTTTAATGACGGCCTTTTCGGTGAGATCGTCAACGTTTACGGTGTCAACGTACGACGAGGAAAGGTAGTAGATGAAGCGCCCGAACTTGAGCATTGCCTCCTGGCTTTTGTACAGCGGTTGCGCATACATCGAATGTGCGGCAAGGGAAAATAGCAGAAGTGCTAACTTTTTTTTCATTTACGATTTTTGGATTACGTGAAATTTTAGATGCTGGGCGCCAAATCCGGCTGCCAGCGCTTATCGGTCTTCGATGATAAAAATATCCTCGTCTGCGCGCTTCATGTAGTACTGCTCGCGGGCAATTTTTTCGAGGTTATCGTCATCGGTAAGGAGGTCGTTGAGGCGCTGCCTGTTGCTGCTCACTTGCGCCTGATAAAACACTACCTCGCGCTCCAAGCGGTGCAGCTGGAGGGTTAGGGAGATATGCTCTTTTAAGCTGTTGCGGTCAAAAAAACCAATCCAAACGGCAAAAAAGAATAGCGTCAGGATTGTTCTCATGTAGCGGACACGTGGCATGGGGCTTGCTGAATTATGAGTTATGAGTAAATTTGAAATCTGAAATCTTTGAATCCAAATCAGCAAACAAAATTACGTTTTTTACAGCTATCAAAACCAATGCCGAAGCGCAGAGGCGTTAAATAATATTTAAGCAGATGATAACTTCTTGGCGTTGTCATTATTTTGGGGTTACTTTGCCCTCCTTTGGACAAGATGAATAAGCACCCCCTAAAACATGCTGACAAAACAAACTTTGCTCTTTAGCATCCTTTTGATGTTCCTCATCCCTGTGCAGGCGCAGCAGCCAACGCTGAGCGGGTATGTGAAAGATGCTCAAACGAGCGAACCTCTGGCCGGAGCCGTTGTGCATATTCGCGAAGCCAAGCGTAACATTATTGCCAACGATAAAGGCTTTTACAGCATTTCTCTGCCATCGGGTGCCTACTCCGTTACCGCCAGCTACGTGGGCTACAGCCCGCTGGAGGTATCGCTAAGCGTAAAAAATTCGCTCATAAAAAATTTCGCGCTAAGCCAGCAGGATACCGAGCTGGAGGAGGTTGTGGTAAGCGCCGAGCGCCGCGCCAACGTTATCAAAGCCGAGATGGGCGTGGAGAAGCTGGAGATGAAAACCATCAAGCGTATACCGGCGCTGATGGGCGAAGTGGACGTAATTAAGGCTATCATGCTGCTGCCCGGCGTGCAGCCTGCCGCCGAGGGAACATCGGCCTTCAGCGTGCGCGGCGGCAGCCCCGACCAGAACCTCATCCTCTTCGACAACGCTACGGTGTACAACGCCTCTCACCTCATGGGCTTCTTCTCGGTGTTCAACAACGACGTGGTGAGCGACGTGAAGCTCTACAAGGGCGATATTCCGGCAGCCCACGGCGGACGGCTCTCGTCGCTGCTGGAGGTGAGCTCCAAAACCGGCGACATCGACAAGCTCAACGTGAACGGAGGTGTAGGCCTCATATCGAGCCGCCTGGAGGTTGACGGGCCAATTGTGGACCGTAAACTCTCGTTCATGGCGGCAGGCAGGCGCACCTACGCCGACCTCTTTTTGCCGCTGGCGCCGGAGGAGAGAGTGCGCGACGCCGTGCTCCACTTCTACGACCTCAACGGAAAGCTCTTCTACAAGCCGGACGAAAAAAACCGCATAACGCTCGCCGGGTACTACGGCAGCGATGTGTTTGGAATGCCGGTGGCGGGCATGGACTTTGCCAACAGCGCCTACACGCTCTGCTGGAACCACCTGTTCTCCGATAACCTGTTCTCCAACATTTCCATCATTGGCAGCGGCTACCGCTACAAGCTGCAAATGGCCATGTCGGGCTTTGACATGCAGTGGAAGTCGGCCATTGACGACCTTGGCTTACGCGCCGATTTCACCTACCTCTACGGCGACGACAACCTGCTGCACTTTGGCATCGCCAGCGTCCTGCACAGGGTAAACCCCTGCGACGCCTCCGCCACAACTCCCGCGAGCAGCGAGCCGCAAGCTATACGCCTGCCGGAGCTCAGCTCGCTGGAGAGCTCCGCGTACATCATGAACCAGCACAAAATAGGAGAGCGGCTCACCGTAAAGTACGGGCTGCGCGGAACGCTGTTCAGCTGCATCGGCCCGGCAACGGTGTACAACTACGACCAAAGCTACAACCTGCGCGCTAACGACACTCTAACGGTGTATGCGCCGGGCGATTTTTACCACCACTACTGGGGGCTGGAGCCGCGCGCGGGCGCCGTGCTCCTGCTCAACGACAACAGCTCCCTCAAGGCCAGCTACTCGCGCACGATGCAGTACATGCACCTCATCTCCAACTCCACCGCCACCTCTCCGCTTGATATTTGGATGCCATCATCGCCCAACATCAAGCCGCAGTCGGCGCACCAAGCCTCGATGGGATACTTCCATAACCTGATGGACAACACCATAGAGCTCTCCGGCGAAGTGTTTTATAAATTCATGAATGATGTGGTGGACTATAAAGACCACGCCTCGGTAATGATGAACGTGCAGCTGGAGGGAGAGCTGCGCAGGGGTATTGGCAAATCGTACGGGGCGGAGCTCCTTGCGCGGAAAAATACCGGAAAGCTCACCGGCTGGATTAGCTACACCTACTCGCGCTCGCTCCGCAAAATCCGGACGGTAAACAACGACGAGTGGTACCAGGCGCCGTTCGACAGGCCGCACAACGTGAACATCGTTGCCAGCTACGACATCGCCAAGCGCCTTAACCTGTCGGCCAACTGGACGTTCTCGAGCGGAATGCCCGTTACCTTCCCCGAAGGACGCTACGTAGCGGATGGCACCTCCATCCCCATCTACGGCAAGCGCAACACCTACCGGCTGGACGACTACCACCGCCTTGACGTAGCCCTCAACATAGAGCTGAAAAAGCGCCGGCGCTACTCGCACGAAATCAACCTGTCGCTCTACAACGCATACGCCCGCCACAACACGTGGTTCATACAGTTCACCGAGGAGCCCGAAAATTCGGGTATTATGTACGCCGACAAGCTCTACCTGTTCAGCGTAGTGCCTTCGGTAACGTATAACTTTAAGTTTTGATGTACTCAACCAAAACCGCTCGTTGATAAGCGCAGCCGCTACGCAAAGCGATGTCAGGCCGCTCATCGACTCCCTGAGCATCGGCAACGAGGCAAAGAATGAGCTGAAAAATAGCTGAACCACAGCAATATACGTAGTGTTGAGATGCAAAAATGTGAGAAAAAAAATCTTTTTGCGCCTTAAAACCAATTTAATTCCTATTTTTGCGGCTGGATATTTGAAGCTGTTCAAATGCCATAGTAGTATTTCTAACTTTCACTATTACTTTTACTTATATGGATTATTTATTTTGGTTTGTCCCCGTAGCCGCTTTGCTGGCTTTAGGGTTCGCCGGGTACTTCTTCCGGCAGATGATGAAAGAAGATGAGGGTACCGACCTCATGAAAGAAATTGCCCTGCATGTGCGCAAGGGCGCAATGGCTTACCTCTGGCAGCAGTACAAGGTGGTTACCATTGTGTTTGTTGTGCTGGCGCTATTTTTTGTCGTGCTGGCGTACGGCTTTGGCGTGCAAAACGGCTGGGTGCCGTTTGCCTTTCTCACGGGCGGACTTTTCTCCGGCTTGGCAGGCTTTATCGGCATGAAGACCGCCACCTACGCCTCGGCGCGCACCGCCAACGCCGCCCGCAGCTCGCTCAACGCAGGGCTGCGCGTAGCTTTCCGCTCCGGCGCGGTGATGGGATTAACCGTAGTGGGCCTGGGGCTGCTCGACATATCGCTCTGGTTTTTGGCGCTCAACGCGGTTTACGACGTTAGCGTGGCGCAAAACGTGGTGATCATCACCACCACCATGCTCACCTTTGGCATGGGCGCCTCCACGCAGGCGCTGTTTGCCCGCGTGGGCGGCGGCATCTACACTAAGGCCGCCGACGTTGGCGCCGACCTTGTGGGCAAGGTTGAAGCCGGCATCCCCGAAGATGACCCGCGCAACCCCGCCACCATTGCCGACAACGTGGGCGACAACGTGGGCGACGTGGCCGGCATGGGCGCCGACCTTTACGAAAGCTACTGCGGCTCCATCCTCGCTACCGCCGCGCTGGGCGCATCTGCTTTTTACTTCGCGCCCGAAATGCAGCTCAAAGCGGTGTTTGCCCCAATGCTCATCGCCGCAGTGGGCATTGCGCTGTCCATCATCGGAATATTTTTGGTAAAAACAAAGGAGGGCGCAACGATGAAAAACCTGCTCCGCGCGCTCAGCAGGGGCGTCAACGTAAGCTCGCTGCTCATAGCCGCAGCAACCTTTGCAATCCTGTACGCCCTCAAGCTCGACAACTGGCTGGGGCTTTCCTTCTCGGTGATTAGCGGGCTGCTGGCGGGCATTATCATCGGGCAGGCAACCGAGTACTACACCTCGCACTCGTACAAGCCCACGCAGCGCGTGGCGCAAAGCGGGCAAACAGGCCCCGCTACCGTCATCATTTCGGGCTTGGGGCTGGGCATGTTGTCAACGGCAATCCCCGTGCTCACCATCGGCCTGGCCATTGCGATGGCGTTCCTATGCGCCACCGGCTTTGACGTGGCCAACATGCTTGCGGCAGAAAACCTTAGCAGGGGGCTTTACGGCATTGGCATTGCCGCCGTGGGAATGCTGTCCACGCTGGGCATTACGCTCGCCACCGATGCCTACGGCCCTATTGCCGACAACGCCGGCGGTAACGCCGAAATGAGCAAGCTGGGCAAGGAGGTACGCCAGCGCACCGACGCGCTCGATGCGCTCGGCAACACCACCGCCGCCACCGGAAAAGGCTTTGCCATTGGCTCCGCCGCCCTCACGGCGCTGGCGCTGCTGGCCTCGTATATCGAGGAGGTGAAAATAGGCCTACAGCACATCGGGCATGAGGTGCTCACCTTTGCCAACGGCAGCACCGTTGAGGTGGCCAAAGCTACCATTGTAGATTTTATGAGCTACTACCAAATAACGCTGATGAACCCAAAGGTGCTGATTGGCGTATTCATTGGCGCAATGATGGCCTTCCTGTTCTGCGGCCTGACGATGAACGCCGTAGGCCGCGCTGCGCAAAGCATGGTGGAGGAGGTGCGCCGCCAGTTCCGCGAAATCAAGGGCATCCTCACCGGCGAGGGTACGCCGGACTACGCCCGCTGCGTGGCTATCTCAACCAAAGGGGCGCAGCGCGAAATGCTGCTACCCTCCATCCTTGCTATTTTAGCGCCTGTTCTCACCGGCCTTATCTTTGGCGTATCGGGCGTGATGGGGCTGCTGGTTGGCGGACTCGGCGCGGGGTTTGTGCTGGCCATCTTCATGGCAAATGCAGGCGGCGCATGGGATAACGCCAAAAAGTACGTCGAAGAAGGAAACTTCGGCGGTAAAGGCTCCGACACGCACAAGGCAACCGTTACCGGCGACACGGTAGGCGACCCATTCAAAGATACCTCCGGCCCCTCGCTCAACATTCTGATTAAGCTCATGAGCATGGTATCCATCGTTATGGCAGGGCTTACGGTGGCGTGGAGCCTGATGTAAGGAGCTAAGAGCGTTACGCCCCGAAAAAAGCAGGCAGGTTTGCTGGCGTAACCCTGTTTACTTTTTCGGGGCGTGATATTTTCTTCTTACCTTTACAGGCATGAAGCAAAAAAATCTTCCTCTCTTAGAGCAGGTAGCCATTACCAGTGTAGCCGCCGAGGGCAAGGCTATGGCGCACGTCAACGGCGTGGTGCTGTTCGTGCCGTTTGCCGTCCCCGGCGACGTTGTAGATGTGCAGGTAAGCAAGCGCCGCCGCCGCTTTATGGAGGGGTACGTTACGCGGCTCGTTTCGCCGTCGCCGCAGCGCGTTGCCCCTTTCTGCGAGCACTACGGCGTATGCGGCGGCTGCAAGTGGCAGCCTCTACCCTACCCCGAGCAGCTCCGGTGCAAGCAGCGACAGGTAGAGGAGCAGCTGGCGCGAATAGGAAACATCCGCGACGTGAAGGTGAACAGCATAGCAGGCGCCGAAAAAACAACTTTCTACCGCAACAAGCTGGAGTTCACCTTTTCGAGCAAGCGGTGGGTAGCCAAAGACGAGCTCGACGCGGGCGCTCCCATCAGCGACCCGCAGGCGCTGGGCTTCCATATCCCCCTGAAGTTCGACAAGGTGCTCGACGTAAAAAAATGCTACCTGCAGGCCGACCCGTCAAATGCCATCCGACTATCTGTCAAGCAATTTGCGCTGAATCATGGGCTGGAGTTCTTTGATTTGCGGGCGCAGGCAGGCCTGCTGCGCAACCTCGTCATACGCACAGCGAGCACGGGCGAGGTGATGGTCATCGTTGTTTTCTACAGAAGCGACGAGGAGCAAATTGCCATGCTCATGCAGCACCTGCAACGCTCGTTCCCCGAAGTAACCTCGCTGCTGTACGTGGTCAACGGCAAGCGCAACGATACCATTGGCGATCAGGAGGTGGTATGCTTTTCTGGCCGCGACCATATTTTTGAGGAAATGGAGGGGTTGCGGTTCAAAATCGGCGCAAAATCGTTTTACCAAACTAACTCTGAGCAAGCCCGCAAGCTGTACCGCATAGCGCGTGATTTTGCGCAGCTAAGCGGCAGCGAGGTTGTGTACGACCTCTACGCCGGCGCGGGCACAATTGCCAGCTTTGTGTCAAAAAGCGCAAAAAAGGTGGTGGGCGTGGAGTACGTAAAGGAGGCCATTGACGATGCCCGCGCCAACGCACGGCTCAACGGCATAGGCAACACCGTGTTTTACGCCGGCGACATGAAGGATGTGCTCAACGCCGGCTTTGTTGAGCAAAACGGCCACCCCGACGTGGTAATCCTCGACCCGCCGCGCGCCGGCCTCCACCCCGACGTGGCGCAGGCAATACTCAAAGCGCAGCCGCAGCGCATCGTTTACGTGAGCTGCAACCCCGCCACGCAGATGCGCGACATAGCGCTCCTCTCGCCGCGCTACGCCACCACCGCCGTACAACCGGTGGACATGTTCCCCCATACTCATCACGTGGAGAATGTGGTGGCGATGAGAGCTAAAAACTAAAAGTTAGCAGCTGAGCTGAGGGGTAAAAAGAAAGGCTTACCTTGCGGTAAGCCTTTCTTTTCTACGCACGATACAAGGATTATTTTACCCTTGCCACCCTTCAACTCTTAACTCTTAGTTTTTAGTTTTTAACTCAGCTCATATCGTTGCCATGTGCGCAATGAGGTCAAGCACCTTGTTGGAGTATCCCCACTCGTTGTCGTACCATGCAACAAGCTTTACAAAGTTGGGGTTGAGAGAAATACCTGCTTTGGCATCGAACACTGAGGTGCGCTTTTCGTGGATAAAGTCGGACGAAACTACGTCATCTTCGGTGTAGCCAAGTATTCCCTTGAGCTCGCCGTCGGCAGCTTTTTTCACGGCAGCCTTGATTTCGTCGTAAGAGGCGGCTTTTTCCAAGCGGCAGGTGAGGTCAACCACCGACACATCGAGCGTTGGTACACGGATCGACATGCCCGTGAGCTTGCCGTTGAGGGCAGGAATAACCTTTCCTACGGCTTTTGCTGCGCCGGTGCTCGACGGAATCAGGTTGCCGGCGGCAGCGCGACCGCCGCGCCAGTCTTTTGCCGAAGGCCCGTCAACGGTCTTCTGCGTAGCGGTGGTAGCGTGTACGGTAGTCATCAAGCCCTCCAGCAAGCCGAAGCTATCGTGGATAACCTTTGCCAGCGGCGCCAGGCAGTTGGTGGTACAGGAGGCGTTGGACACAATGGCCTCGCCCTTGTAGGCGCTGTGGTTCACGCCGCAGACGAACATCGGCGTGTCGTCCTTAGAAGGAGCCGACATCACCACCCGCTTTGCCCCTGCATCGATGTGCTTCTGGGCAGCTTCCTTCGTGAGGAATAAGCCGGTGGATTCTACCACATACTCGGCTCCCACCTCGCCCCACTTCAGGTTGGCAGGATCTTTTTCTGCGGTTACGCGGATGGCGTGGCCGTTGACAACCAGCTTGCCATCCTTCACCTCGATGGTACCCTTAAACTGACCATGAATCGTGTCATAGCGCAGCATGTACACCATGTAGTCAACGCTAATTAAGTCGTTGATACCTACAAC
>JAIRMD010000148.1 GCA_031258915.1 Prevotellaceae bacterium | reverse complement strand
AAACACAAACACACACAGACACTGATTCAAACCTTCACACACACACACACACACACACACACACACACACACACACACACACACACACACACACACACACACACACGTGCGCGCAATATAATAATTTTTACTATATAAAGTACACAATTCTTTACTCCAAGATTTTCGGAGCAAATTTTTCTTTGGGTTTTGAAATGGCTATTTTTATAATTAAAAAAAATGAAAAAAATTATTACTCACGTTGATTTACATGCGCTAAGAAGCGAAGCGCACGTCCATGTTAGCGAAACCATAAACGCTATTTTGGCAAAGCATAACCCGCAGGCTTTGGGGGTAAAGCCGCTGTACGACCTTTACAGGAGCGCATTAGACAAAGAGCAGAGAGCGTTTGACCTTATCTGCCAGAACGACCTTGCGGCAAAAATCGCAGAGCAAGACCTCGCGCACGGCGCCATCTTTCGGGGCTTTGCCGGCTTTGTTGGGGCAGCACTGCATCACTTTGACGCAACCCACCGCAGCGCAGCGCAGCAGCTTCACCGCCTCGTGGAGCGCTACGAAAATACAGAGCGAACAGCATTTGACGACGTAATAGCCGCCAACGATAAGCTGGAGCGCACGCTGCAACAGGCACCCTACGAGCAAGCCGTTGCGCAGCTTGGAGTAAGCGGATGGCGCAAGCGGCTTGCGGTAGAGAATGCTGCGCTTAACGCGCTGACGACAGTGCGCTACAGCGGTGCAGCCGAAAAAATAGCGTTGGCAATGCGAATAACCCGCGCCGCAACCGACAGGTACTACGGCGCCATTGTCGGCCATGTGGAAAATCAGTGGATGGTTGGCATCAACTCGAGCGTTGCTTTTGTCAAAGAGCTGAACGTCGCGCTCGAAAAAATCAGGGCTGAATTTTTACAATGAAGTAATTCTTTTTGCCCTTTTGCACCAGCAGGTACTTTCCGTTGAGCAGCATACTGGGCGAAATTATGGCCTCAGCGTCGCTTATTTTCTCTTTGTTGATGCTGAGGCCACCTCCCTGCACAAGCTTCTTGAATTCGCCCTTAGAAGAGAAAATTTGCGCCTCTACCGCCAGCAGCTCGCCGGCCTTGATGGGCAGCTTGCCTTTGCCAACGGTAAACGTCGGTACGCCCTCAAAAACCGATAAGAATGTTTCCTCATCTACTTTTTTCAGCATCCCCTCGGCAGCGCTGCCGAACAGCGCCGCCGAAGCCTCCACCGCTTTGCGGTACTCTTCGTCCGAGTGCACCATGCAGGTAACCTCCCTGGCCAGCGCCTTTTGCAGGGGGCGCAGGTGGGGCGCTCCGGCTTGCTCTGCCGCCAGCTTTTCTACGGCTGCCTTGTCGAGCGTGGTGAAGATTTTGATATACTTTTCGGCATCGGCATCGCTCACGTTGAGCCAGAACTGGTAGAACCTGTAGGGCGACGTGTAGCGGGCATCGAGCCAGACGTTTCCGCCTTCGGTTTTGCCAAACTTGCTGCCGTCGGCTTTGGTGATGAGCGGGCAGGTGAGGGCAAACGCCTCACCGCCAGCCTTGCGGCGTATGAGCTCGGTGCCGGTGGTGATGTTGCCCCACTGGTCGCTGCCGCCCATTTGCAGCTTGCAATTTCGGGTTTGGTAGAGGTGCAGGAAATCGTAGCCTTGCACCAGCTGGTAGGAGAACTCGGTGAACGACATGCCGTCCGCAGCCTCGCCGCTCAGCCGCTTTTTCACCGAGTCCTTGCTCATCATGTAGCTTACGGTGATGTGCTTGCCCACGTCGCGGATAAACTCAAGGAAGGAAACGGGCTTCATCCAGTCGTAGTTGTTCACCAGCTCGGCAGCGGTGGGGAGGCTACTCTCAAAGTCCAAAAACTTGGCCAGCTGCTTTTTAATGCACTCTTGGTTGCGCCGTAGGGTATCCTCGTCCAGCAGGTTTCGCTCCCGCGACTTACCGCTCGGGTCGCCAATCATTCCGGTAGCGCCGCCCACCAGGGCTACCGGCTTGTGCCCGCATCGCTGGAAGTGCTTGAGCATCATAATGCCCACCAAGTGCCCTATGTGTAGCGAATCGGCGGTGGGGTCAATCCCCACGTAGGCCGTAGTCATTTCTTTTTTCAGCTGCTCATCAAGCCCCGGCGTCATATCGTGTACCATGCCGCGCCACGTCAGCTCTTCAATAAAATTCATAGTTAGCGTTTACCTGTTGTTGTTTTAACTTATTCCTGATAACTCCATGCCCGGCGTCAGCTTATCTTCCTCTCCTGCTTGACATGCTCGTAGGCCTCCTGCACCTTACGAAATTTTTCGGCGGCAGCACGCTGCACATCGTCGCCCATTTGCGCAACCTTGTCGGGGTGGTGCTTTACGGCCATTCGGCGGTAGGCTTTTTTCACCTCCTCGTCGGTAGCCGAGCGCTCTACCTCCAGCACCTTGTACGCCCAGCTTCGGTCGCTCGTGGCAAACATTGCGCAGACCGAGCTGTAATCGGCCGGCGAAATGCCCAAGTGCTCTGCAATGCGCTTGATGATGCTTTGCTCGCTGGCGTGTATTTCGCCGTCAGCGGCGGCAAGGCCAAACAGCAGGTGCAGCAGCTGGAGGCGTGCCGACAGGTTGAGGTTAGCGCGTATCTGCCGGCATACATCGTACAGCGGAAGTGGCCGCTGCAGCGTGCTACGCAAGAAATGCAGGTACTCCTTAGCCGCCTCTGCACCGAACTGCCGCACAAGGAATTTCTTGACGTAGTCCAGCTCCGACTGCATCACCTTACCATCGGCTTTGAGCACAGCCGCCATGAGCACCAGTAAGCTCACGGCAAAGCCGTCGCGGGGCGCTCCGCCGCCGCCGGCGCTCTGCTGCGGAGCGTTACCCAGCTTCGCATCAAACAGCGAACCTAAGGCAAAGCCCACAATCCCTCCTATGGGGCCTAATATCCACCAGCCAATAGCGCCGCTAATCCATTTTCCGTATTTTGCCATAAGTTTGTAGAAGTTTGTAGAAGTTTAGGCGCTATACTGTGCTATGCTGTGCGCGGATAATTTTGTGCATTCGTTACGGCTCGCCGCCCTACCGTTAGCCTTGATGCTCTCCGCGAGCGTCGCACCATTTTCGGCATCTTAGCTACTGCACTCCTAAGCTCCTGCAAACCTCCAGAATTTGCGGAAGCAAAGGAGTAGCATCATCGTTTACGATGCAGAAGTCGGCTAAGGAGGTGCGCTCGGCATCGCTCAGCTGGCGCTTCATGCGGCGGAGCACGTCGCCGCGCGTAGAGCCGTCGCGCAGCATCGCCCGCTGTATCCGCAGCTCCTCGGGGGCGTTCACGGTAAGAATTTTGTCGAACAGGCGGTGCGCGTTGCTCTCAAATATCAGCGCCGCCTCCTGCGCTACGCAGGGAGCGCACTGCCGCTCAGCCCATTGGGCAAAGCGCTTTGCTACGGCAGGATGCGCAATGGCGTTGAGCGTAGCAAGCGCGGCCTCGTCGCCAAAAACTTTTTGCGCAAGCAGCTTTTTATTCAGCTTTCCATTGCTGTATACGGCCTCGCCAAATGCCTCGACAGTAGAAGCCCGCACTCCGGCATCGTCCTCGTACATTTTTTTTACCTCCTCATCGGCGTAAAAAACAGGGATGCTCAAGCTCTCCAACGCTTTGCAGATGGTAGTTTTGCCGCTACCTATGCCGCCGGTAACCGCTATGCGCATCATGGCCTTTGCTTTACAATAGCGTTGACAAACTCCGGTATGACGGATGTAGAGAGCACGTATGCAGGCGGTTTGCTCAGGGTTACGCGCACCTGCCCCGAAATGCTCTGGCGCAGCTCGGAGTAGTATGCCGTAAGGTAGAACTCCTCCTGCTTGAGCCTGTGGTACTCCTCCATCGCAATGGATATGAAGATTTTTGCGCTTGCCGGCATCAGCTCCACGTAGAGCGAATCGGGGGCGCCGATGAGGTGGATGGGCAGCTCCTGCGTTATTTGGGTTACACGCTGAACATCAATGTGGTACGACACTCTGTCGTGCGATAAAAAAATCTGAGGCGGCGCTTCAAGCATCGCTCTTCCCGAAAGGTTGGCCATTACATTTTCTTTCTTCACCGGCTTTGTGCCGATTTCGGTTATGGCATCAACCAGCTCCTGCGGACCGTTGACCACAACGCTGTCGGGGTCAAGCACTACTGCGCCCTGCTGCATGTACTGCGGGGCGTAGGCAATGCGCAGGCTGGGCGTTACCGGAACTTTTTTGTTTGCCACCGGCGACATTTGGAAGTAGATGGAATCGGGGAGAATGGCCTGCAAGTCGAAGTTTGGCCCCAGCTGCTGCGCAACGATGCTGCGAATTTGCCCCGTGAGCAGCGCCGATTTTCCGCTCGCAAGCTCAAAGTAGCGCACCAGGGCAAGGTTTACGTTGAATGTTTTCGAGGTAAACAGCAGGTAGCGCATGAGGTCGTGCCCGCGGGCCTGCACGCGCAGGCGCACCGGGCTTACCTTGCCGTCGGTAAGCATGGCGCCGGCGCGCCTTGTTTCGACCAGCAGTATTTTGGCCGAGATTTCGGTGCCATACGAGTGAGACAGCTTATTGAGCGTCCACAGGATAGTAGATGTAAGCAAGAAAACCCCAAAGACAAGCATTTGCTTGTCCCATTTGAGCAGGCGACGTGCGCCCAGCAACGTTTGCGGCAAAGGGGCTTTCTTGTCCATCACCTGGTTAAATGCAAATGCGCAGCCCGCGCTGCTTACCTTTTCTTACTATTTCTGAGCGAGGTCGGAGGAATCTTTCAGCACGCTTGATTTGTCGAAGCGAATGCGCACGTTGCCATCTACCTCAATAATCACGTAGGTATCCTTAATTTCGGAAACGGTGCCGTAGATACCGCCCACCGTTACCACCTTGTCGCCTTTTTGCAGGCTTTCGCGGAACTTGCGCAGCTCCTTCTGCCGCTTTTGCTGAGGGCGAATCATAAAAAAATACATTACCACAAAAATGGCAATGAGCATAATCCACGTCATGCTTCCACCACCTATTCCGGCCGATGGCTGCGCCGCTGCTTCGTCTAAGAGAATAAAATTCATTATCAGTTACTTTTTTTATTGTTAAAGAAAAAATCAGATGCAAAGTTAGCAAAAGATTACTCAGGTGCAAGTTTTTCATCCCCTTTTACCAGCACATTTTCCTGCTTCAGCTCCTCAACTATCCTGTCGAGCACGCCGTTGATGAAAACGCTGCTGTTTGGAGTGCTGTAGTACTTGGCTATTTCGATGTACTCGTTAAGCGATACTTTGATGGGGATTTCGGGGAACTCCATCAGCTCGGCCACCGCAGTAACCATGATGACGATGTCCATAAAAGCGATGCGCTCTACGTCCCAGTTTTTTGTGTGCCTGTCAACGAGGTCTCGGTAGGCGGCGCTGTTGGTGGTGGCGCGCAGCAGCACCCGCTCGGCAAAGAGCTCATCTTCCTTTTCTTTGTAGAGCCGCGCCAGCGGGGTTTCGTTGCTTTGGTCGTGCCGAAAAAGCTTGATTGTTTTGAGGATTTGGCTTATCGTAAATTCTACGTCGTCTACCCAGTAGATGTTTTGATCCTCGATGGCCATGAGCAGCGGCTCAAAATCTTCGAGCAGCTCGCTGTAGAGCTGTATGACCAGAAACTTGTCTTCGACAAACGAGCGCGAGGAGTTGTCCATGTAGCACCGGAAGAAATCGGTGGAGCTAAGCAGCGCCATGAGCTTTTTCACCACTTCGGGGCTATCCCGCCAGCTCAGCCGCTGCTTTTCGCAGTAGTTCCTCAGCGGGATGTTGCTGCGCAGCAGCTCTACGAATGCGTTGTCGGCAAACTTGGTGTTGGGGTTCAGCTCCTGCTCTGTCGGGAATTTTTTTTGCTTGCCGAGCTCTACCTGCTGCCGGGCGTAGTCGTTGACTTCTATCACCAGCAGCATGAGGAGGTGGTACAAATCGTATGTTTTGTGAATGCTGTAGCTCAGCGTCTTGCATGCTGCCTCGTGCGATGTGTTTTGGGCGTTCAGAAAGCTGTAAACTTCTTTTAAAACCTTAATGCGCAATAACCTACGGCTGACCATGAATGGGGAAAATTGAAGATGAAAAATATATACTATAAATCTGTACGTTGCAGGCTGTAAATCTTGAAAGTTCGCTCTTACCTCCTCAGCTCAAAATCTTCGCCTAAGTATTTTTTTCTCACGTCGGGGTCGCTTGCCAGCTCCTCCGAGGTGCCGTGCATAAGTATTCCGCCATCGTAGAGCAGGTAGGCGCGGTCGGTGATAGAGAGCGTTTCGTGCACGTTGTGGTCGGTAATAATGATGCCGATATTTTTCTGCTTGAGCTTTGCCACAATGCTTTGTATATCTGCCACAGCGATGGGGTCAACACCTGCAAAAGGTTCGTCGAGCAGCACAAACTTTGGGTTCACGGCCAGCGCCCGGGCAATTTCCGTTCTTCTGCGCTCGCCCCCCGATAGCTGTATTCCCAAGTTTTTGCGCACCCTGTGCAGCCCAAACTCGTCAATGAGCGATTCGAGGCGCTCGCGCTGCTCGGCCTTGCTCTGCCTGCTCATTTCGAGCACAGCCCTGATGTTGTTCTCTACGCTCAGCGCTCTGAACACCGAGGCCTCCTGCGCCAAGTAGCCCACGCCCAGCTGCGCGCGCTTGTACACCGGAAGCCGCGTAAGCTCTTTGCTATCTATGAAAATGCGACCCGCGTTGGGTTTTACCAGCCCGGCTATCATGTAAAACGTAGTCGTTTTCCCGGCGCCATTTGGCCCCAGCAAGCCCACTATTTCCCCCTGAAAAGCTTCGACAGAAACACCCTTAACCACCGTGCGGCTGCCATATTTTTTTACTAACCCTTCGCTATGTAAACGCATATCCGAGTAATTTTTGCGCCACAAAGATAGCAAAAATGCGCTTACTTTAATGGGGCGGATAAAATTTACTCCGATTTTAGGTTTTGAACATGCTTTAAATCTGAAAGTTAGCGCACAAAAATTAGCGTTTCGCAACCTAAATTTCTGAAAAAGTTAGCGTATGAAGAAAAAAATTATATCTTTGCTACCGCAAATTTTTTGGCATTGCAACTTGTTTTACAGGCATGATTTATACTGATGACTTTTTTCTCCACGAACACCTGAGGAAATTCTTTGGGTTTAGCAAATTTATCGGCGATCAGGAGGCCATTATCCACAACGTGCTCAACGGCAAAGACACGTTTGTGCTGATGCCTACCGGCGGTGGCAAATCGCTTTGCTACCAGCTCCCTGCGCTTATCATGGACGGCACGGCCATTGTGGTTTCACCGCTCATTGCGCTTATGAAAAATCAGGTTGACAACATGCGCAGCTTTGTGCTCGAAGACGGCATTGCGCATTTCCTCAACTCATCGCTCAACCGCGCTGCCAGCCAGCAAGTAAAAGATGACGTGCTGGCCGGAAAAACCAAAATGCTCTACGTAGCGCCCGAATCGCTCATCAAGGAGGAAAACGTGGAATTTCTGAAGCAGGTAAAAATTTCGTTTTACGCCATCGACGAGGCGCACTGCATATCGGAGTGGGGGCACGACTTTCGCCCGGAGTACCGCCGCATCCGCGCCGTAGTGAACAAGCTTGGCGGCACCCCCATCATTGCGCTTACCGCCACCGCTACGCCAAAGGTGCAGCACGATATTCAAAAGAATCTGGGCATGCTCGACGCAACGGTTTTCAAATCTTCCTTTAACCGCCCAAACCTCTACTACGAAGTTCGCCAAAAGGTGAACGCGGTGAAAGAAATTATCAAGTACATCAAGCTGAACCCCGGTAAAAGCGGCATCATATACTGCCTGAGCAGAAAGTGCGTGGAGGAGCTGGCCGAAACGCTCTGCCTGAACGGTATAAAAGCCCTACCCTACCACGCCGGAATGGAAACGGCGGTGCGCTCGGCCAACCAGGACAAGTTCCTCATGGAAGAGGTGGACGTCATTGTGGCCACCATTGCCTTTGGCATGGGCATAGACAAGCCCGATGTGCGCTTTGTAATCCACTACGACATCCCCAAAAGCCTCGAGGGCTACTACCAAGAAACAGGCCGCGCCGGGCGCGACCACGGCGAGGGCCAGTGCATTGCCTTCTACAGCCACAAAGATGTGCAAAGGCTCGAAAAATTCATGCAGGGCAAACCGCTGCCCGATCAGGAAATAGGGCGGCTGCTGCTGATGGAAACGGTGGCCTACGCCGAATCGTCGGTGTGCCGACGAAAGCTCCTGCTGCACTACTTTGGCGAGGATTACGACGTGGAAAACTGCGGCAGCTGCGACAACTGCCTTAACCCCAAGGTGCGATTTGAAGGAAAAGAGTACGTAGCGTTAGCGCTGGAAGCGCTCCTGATGCTGCGCGAAAAATTCAAAACAGAGTACGTGATTGACGTCATCCGCGGCAAAACAACATCGCTTATTAGGTCGTACAACCACAACGAGCTGGAGATTTTCGGCGAAGGCGAGGAAAAGAGCTATCGCTTCTGGGATACCATCATCCGGCAGTGCCTCATTCGCAAGTTCATCAAAAAAGACATTGAGCAGTACGGCTCGCTCGTGCTGACGGATAAAGGGCGGGCTTTTCTGGAAAAGCCGCGCTCCATTATGCTGGTCGAAAACCATGAGTACGCCGACTACGATGGCGATGATGCCGGCATTGGCATACTCGGAAAATCGGCGGCAGAGGGCAGCGACGCAACGCTGTTTGCCATACTCAAGGATTTGCTGCTGAGCGAATCGCGCCGGCACAGCTTGCCCCCGTTTGTGATATTCCCCGAAACCTCGCTGCACGACATGGCCATCCACTACCCCATCACCATAGATGAGCTGATTAGCTGTCAGGGAGTTGGCGCTGGAAAAGCGCAGAAATTCGGCCAGCCTTTTGTAGAGCTTATTGCCAAGTACGTGGAAGAAAATAGCATTGAGCGGCCGCTGGATATGGTGGTGAAATCTTCGCCCCACAAGTCGGCCAACAAGGTTTTTGTCATTCGCAGCATCGACCGGAAAATGGACTTGGATGACATTGCCGCCGCAAAAAAGTTGAAGTTCACCGATTTGCTATCCGAAATCGAAACCATTGTAAGCTCCGGCACTAAGCTCAACATCGACTACTACATCCGCCAGCATGTTGACGAGGACAAGCACGACGAAATTATCGACTACTTTCGCAACGAAGCGCAAAGCGACTCCGTTCAGGAGGCCATATCCGCGCTCGGCACCGAAGATTTCACCGAAGCCGAAATCCGGCTGGTGCGCATTAAATTTTTGTCGGAGCAGGGGAATTGAAAAGCTGCGGACTACAAAACTAAGTAAGCGTCCATAATTAGTGGGCATTTTGACTTGGGAAACAGGACATTTTGCTTTGGCGATTATATTTTCGGCTACAGCAGCTTCTTTACCCTAAAGTAAACCAGAATGACGCTCACGCTCAGCGCCATGAGCAGGATTGCAAAGGGGTAGCCAAAGCGCCACGCAAGCTCGGGCATAGCGTGAAAGTTCATGCCGTAGATGCCGCTGATGAGCGTTGGCGGCATGAACACCACCGTTGCCACGGTGAAGATTTTGATAACCTTGTTTTGCTCGAGCGAGATAAGCCCCATGACCGTATTTTGCAGGAACTCCAGCCGCTCAAAGGCAAAGTCGGCGTGGCTCACCAGCGAGCTGATGTCCTTTATAATAATGTTGAGCTTTGGCGTGGTATCGCTCGGAAAGCGGTCGCTCTTCAGGATGCTGCTCACCACCCGCTGCTTGTCGATGATGCTTTCGCGCATCATCATCGTGTTACCCTGCAGGCGGTTTATGGTCAGCAGCAGCTGGCTGTCGAGGCGCACCTCAGACTTGTCCTCAAAGGGCTGCTTGTTGATGTTGGTAACTTCCTTTGCCAGCGACTCCAGCATGTCTGCGTCAATATCAATGCGGCTCTCGAGGATGGACACCATGACGTGAAAGCAGGTGGGGTAAAGGCGGTGGTTGGCGTACAGGCGGCGGATGGTTTCGTTGAACGCCCTCAAGCCAAGCGGACGAATGGAAACCAGCACCCCTTCGCACAGGATAAACGACACCTGCTCGGAGGATAGCTCATCCTCCCTGTTGGCCAGCAGAAACGAGGTGTTGGCGTAGAGCGTGCTCTCGGTTTCGTAGTAGCGCGAGCTGCTTTCTATCTCTTCGGCCTGCTGCTGAGTTTGCAGGTTGATGTTCAGAAACTCCTCCACTATGCAGCGCTCGTCGGGCGTTGGGGCTATCATGTCTATCCATAGCACCTCGTCGTAGCTCAGCTCGTTGAGCTGAGCCATGTCGTCGCTGCCCGTAACGCGGGTACTCTCTTTGACGTAGTAGTTTACCATTTTCAAATTTCAAATTTCAAATTT
>JAIRMD010000066.1 GCA_031258915.1 Prevotellaceae bacterium | reverse complement strand
AGGCAAATCTCGGCGCCCCCGGCAATGCCGGAGTGCAGCGCAATCCAGCCCGAAAACTTACCCATGACCTCAAGGATTAAAATACGGTTGTGGCTCTCGGCGGTGCTCACCAGCCGGTCCAACGCCTCGGCAGCCACGTCCACCGCCGACTGAAACCCAAACGTTACGTCGGTGGCGCCAAGATCGTTGTCTATAGTTTTGGGGATCCCTATTATGGGCAACCCCTTTTCAAACAGCCGCTTAGACATTGCCTGCGAGCCGTCGCCGCCAATGTTTACCACCGCGTTGAAGCCAATTTCGCGGCACATGGCAATCATTTCGTCCGAGCGGTCAATGTAGGCCACCGTACCGTCGGGCTGCTTTACGGGCCAGTTGAACGGGCCGCCATGCTTGGTGGTGCCTATAATGGTGCCCCCCTTCACGTGAATCCCCGACACGGTATGCCTGTCGAGCTGCTTGAGCTCCTGCGGCTGACCAAGCAGGCCGTTGAACGAGCGCATGCTGCCCCAAATCTCCCACTCGGGGTGGGATGAGGAGCGCTTGACAAACGAGCGAATGACCGCGTTTAGCCCCGGACAATCGCCACCGCTGGTGGCTATCAAGATTTTTTTCTTTTTCATAATGCAAACTTACGTGAAAAACCCGAGTTTTACAAATATCTGCGACGAAAAGCTACAGCGCGTGGAGGTGTACGCTTCCTACGGCGCGCCCCGAGGGGTCGTTCAGGTTGCGGAACGAGGCATCCCACGCCAGCGCTTCGGGGGTGCTGCACGCCACAGAGGGCACGGAGGGAACGGTTTGCGCTGCCGCTCGCGACGGAAAATGCTCCTCGAAAATTGAGCGGTAGTAGTACTCCTCCTTGTTCTGCGGCGGGTTGACAGGAAAGCGCTCTGCGCTGCAGCTCATTTGCTCGTCGGAAATGGCCTCTGCGGTGGTTTTTTTCAGGCTGTCAATCCACCCGTAGCCTACGCCGTCCGAGAACTGCTCTTTTTGCCGCCACGCTACGCTCTCGGGCAAAAGGTCTTCGCAGGCTTTGCGCAAAATCCACTTCTCCATCTTTCCGTCTCTTGCCATTTTGTCTGCGGGGTTGAGCCGCATGGCAACGTCCAAAAACTCCTTGTCGAGGAAAGGCACGCGCCCCTCTACGCCCCACGCGGCAAGCGACTTGTTAGCTCGCAGGCAGTCGTACAGGTGGAGCTTGCCCAGCTTCCGCACCGTTTCCTCGTGCAGCGCCAGAGCGCTGGGCGCCTTGTGGAAGTAGAGGTAGCCGCCAAAAATTTCGTCGGCGCCCTCGCCCGAAAGCACCATCTTAATCCCCATTGACTTGATGACCCGCGCCAGCAGGTACATGGGCGTTGAGGCGCGAACGGTGGTAACGTCGTAGGTTTCGAGGTGGTAGATCACGTCGCGGATGGCATCTAAGCCTTCCTGAATGGTGTAGTGAATTTCGTGGTGAACGGTTTTGATGTGGTCGGCAACGCGGCGGGCTGCTGTCAGGTCGGGCGCTCCCTCCAAGCCTACGGCGAAGGAGTGAAGCTGCGGCCACCACGCTACGTTTTGGCCATCGCTCTCGATGCGGTGGGCGGCAAACTTTTTGGCAATGGCCGAAATGATAGACGAATCTAGCCCTCCGGAGAGCAGCACCCCGTAGGGCACGTCCGACATGAGCTGGCGCTGCACGGCGCTCTCCAGCGAAGCCCGCAGCAGGGCAGCATCTGAGGCGCTGCCTTCCACCGCCGCAAACGATTCCCAGTCGCGGCAGTACCACTTTTCCGGCTTTCCGCTGGGGCTATAGTAAAATTCCCCCGGTGAGAACGTTCGGATGTCGGTGCAAAATCCCTCAAGGGCCTTGAGCTCCGAGGCGATGAAGTAGTGCCCCTCATCATCCTTTCCCTGATAGAGCGGGATGACCCCGATATGGTCGCGGGCAATCAGGTACGCATCTTTTTCGATGTCGTACAGGGCAAAGGCAAAAATGCCGTTCAAATCTTCGATAAAATCAGGGCCTTTTTCGCGGTAAAGCGCAAGTATCACCTCGCAATCCGAACCCGTCAGGAACTCGTACTTTCCGGACAGCTTTGCCCGCAGCTCGCGGTGGTTGTAAATTTCTCCGTTGACCGAAAGAATCAGCTTTCCGTCCTTACTTTTAAGGGGCTGCCCTCCCGATTCGGGGTCAACGATGGCAAGGCGCTCGTGCGCCAAAATAGCGCGCCCGCCGCAGTAAATCCCTGACCAGTCGGGGCCGCGATGTCGGATTTTTTGCGCCATTTTTAGCACGCGACCTCTGTATGCTTCCGGGTCCGAAGCTATTTCAAACATTCCTACAATTCCACACATTGCTATCGCAAAACTTTAAAGGGTAATTTTTTGTAAAGGTAATTTTTTTTGCTATCCTCGCCAAATTTTTTGGGAAAATGGGGTGCATTTCAAAAAGGATGTTCAAACGTGATGATATTTTTGCGGCGCAGGCCATTTAAAATTCCCTCTGCATACCACAGCACGGCGGAGAGCGTGCCAATGTTGCTGTGGCAAACTTTTCGTGCAGCCGCCCTGAGGCGGCGAAGTAATATCGCAATGTGCGCTTTTTGGCGCTAACGCCATACGGTTAGGTGGCGGTTAGGTGGCGCTTAGCTGCTTCACGGCTTCCGCCGCTACCTTTAGGGCGGGCTCAACGCTCACCTCTCCGCCGGTGGCACGCTTCATCCACAGCTGCGGGGTGAGCCTCCCAAGCCGGTAAATGCGCAGCACCTCGTCGGCAAAATCTTTTCCCCTTAGCTGCTCCTCCAGCTGAAATTCGATGAGATGCCCCATTGGGTAGCTGGAGAGGTACAGCGGGTAGCTTATCATGTGCGAGTATATGGCGAGTATGGGCGAATCGGGCTTGCCCAGCACCGGCGCATAGTAGGCGTTCCAGACTTCGCGGGCAATGCGCAGCACGTTCTCCCTGAGCTGCGCAGGGGTTGCGGCGGGGTTTGCGTACAGCCACTCCCACACGGCTATGTCTACGAGCGACACGCCCATGATTTCGTAGCATCCCCAAAAAACGTCCAGCGCTTTCAGGCGCTCCTTGTCCGGATTTTCCTCCTTTATCCCCAGCATGTCCAAATCGCGCTTTTGGAAAACAAACGCCAGCGCTTCGGTAAAGGCGGTGTTGGGCACGCCGTTCATGGTGTAGTGCTCCACGTCGTGCAGGCTGATGGTTTGCTCCACGTTGTGCCCAAACTCGTGCATGGCAATGTTGTATCCCTTGTAGTCCATGCCGCCTGCCGCCACGCGCGTGCGCAGGTGCGCCTTGTCGCCTCTCATCATGGCGCCCCACGCATGACCGGAGCCGCGTGCGGCGTCTACCTCAACCTTGTCGCAAATGCGCTGCGCGTCGGCGGAGGAGAATCCCAACCGGCGTAAAATGTCGGGCAACCCCTGCTCAAAGTGGGCTGCCGTGGGGTAGCGCTTTGCCGTTTGTGCGCTCAGCCTGTCCTCCGGAACGCTGCTACGCGCCTTAAAGCCGTCGTACCATATATCGAACGGCTCCAGCGGTCGCCCCAGCCGCTGCGCTATCAGCCGCGCCGCCTGGGTTACCACCTCCGACGATATAAAGCGGGTGTACATCTCCCTGACCTCCTCCACCGAAAACTCCATGCCGCCCTCAAAGGCACGCCGGATGTAGGTGGGGAGCTGCGGCGTGTAGCGGTCTTCGGCGCGCTGCGCCTTGAAGTTGCGGAGGAGCATCTCGTAGCGCGTATCCGGCTCAGACGGCGCACCGACTTCCCGTCCGTTTTCAAAAACCTTGTTGCTGTAAGGATTCCACTGCACCTCTCCGTTGTTGATAACTTTACCCGGAATTTGCTGCTCCACAATGCGCTCCATTACGGTGTAAATCATGCGCTGCTTCTCAAGCCCGCGCTGCGCATCGGCGTAGCAAGCCTTTAGCTCGTCGCGCAGTCCCCAGTGCGAAATGAGCAGCATGTCGGCGGGGAAGAGCGCCTCGCCGGCTTCGCTGCGCAGCGCCCCCATGGCCACGTTGTAGCTCGACACGTAAGCTTCGGCTTCGGCATTTGCCTTTGCCGTTACCAGCTTTAGCTCGGCGGGAATGCGTGTAGCAAATACGTCCCCCATGCGGGCGTACCCCCACTGCAAGGCCGACCAGCTGTCGCCCTGCTCCCGCTTTTCGCTCAGGCTGTACGAGGGGAAGTTGATGATGATGGCAAATGCCACCTTTGAGGCAAACATATCATCGTTGAAGTGCGCCGCCACGTCGTAGCTCGCCATCTCCATGTCGATTTTTGTCGGCTCGTCGCCAACCTCGTCGCGAGGCTGCTTCAGCTTAAGGTCAAGCATGTTGAAGTACCCCCAGATGGCCTCCAGCTTGTCCGACATTTTTTCAAACAGCGCCCGGCGTTCGGCTTCGTCGTTCACGTATTCGTCTGCGCAGAACGCTACAAAGCGCTCTGCGCTGCCGTCGCGCGTGCGCCACAGCGCCGCCGCCTGCGCAACGCCTTTGGCGGCG
>JAIRMD010000140.1 GCA_031258915.1 Prevotellaceae bacterium | reverse complement strand
GTGGATAACGTTCTTACCCGTCAAGTTGGGCCTTACAGGATTTGTCGTGCCGTCGTGGTTGTAAGAGGTCATGGTATCCAAGTCAAAGATAAGCGGGATGCCGATGTTGCTGGTAACGTTAAACTTGAACGATGGCGCGTAGAACCAAAGGTTTGTGCCCTCCGGCAGGTAGCTAAACAAGTCTACGTGGTAGGGCTGCATTTGCCTCTTGCCGTCGTTGTAGTAAAAGTGGCCGAAAATCATGTAATCCTTCGTCTCCTCAAAGGCAACGCTAACGTTAATCTTCGCATCTGTAGAGATGGGAGTGCTGCCATCGCCATTAACCTTGAACTTAACTTTATAGCGCGTCGAATCCTGGCCGGCCAAATTTATCTCCAAGTTCGTTTTTTTCTGACGTGAATCAGGTGCGCCTACATCAATAACAATGGAGTCGTTGGTGCCGGGTATCTGCATGGTAATAACCAAAAAGCCCGGCGGGTAAGATTCACCGTACGTATCTACCTCCACCTTTACGGTTGTTTCCTTAAAGAGAATTTTGGTAATCTGCTGCGTTGAATCGTTATCGTTCAGATGGTTAAAGTCAAACTTCTCTTCTGTTTCCTCCTCTATGATGCCCGTAGGTGCGTACGAAAAAACGTAGTCGGGGAGGATATCATTCATCTCAAACGGCTCTGCCTCCACATTGAATTTCATCACGTCATCTATAAGCTTGCTAAAGTTTTCGGATAAGTCCGGCGTTTCGTAGTCAACAATATTTTCTACGTACAGCATTACCACCCCATCGTCGCCCACGCCCACGCCCATAAGGGAATCCTCTACCTTGTACCTATCGAGCAAATCTTTGATGGAGAACTCGGTTTCGCCTAAGGGCAGGGCCAGCTTTCCCCCCAGCTGCATCTCGGTGGAGATGTTCTCCACATCAACGTTATCCATGCAGGACGACAGGCACATACATAGCGACGCGGCAAAAGCGAGCAGCGCTTTAGCGCAATTTTTCATTATTGTTTTTTTAGTACGCATTTTCAGCAAAATTTGATGTTTTTTTTGTATTATTATTCCCTATCTCATAATTCATGCAAGAGTATCATCCAAAATTAATTACCCTATTTTTTTCGCCGTCATACCGATAACCCATCCCATTTCAGCTGCCTGCACAACTCCCATAGCACCACCCCCATGCTCACCGACACGTTGAGCGAGTGCTTTGTTCCGTGCTGAGGTATTTCGAGGCAGCGGTCGCAGGCATCTACCACCTCCTGCGCCACGCCGCGCACCTCGTTGCCAAAGACAAGGGCGCATGGCCTGCCGCCAGCGAGCGAAAAGCGGTTGAGCATAACGCTGGCTTCGGTTTGCTCTACGGCCACCAGCTCATAGCCTTCGGTGCGCAGCTGCTCTACCGCCTGCATGGCGCTCTCGAAGTACCGCCACGCCACCGCATCCTCGGCGCCCAGCGCCGACTTGTGGATTTCTGCATCGGGAGGGGTAGCGCAAATGCCGCAGAGCGCTACCTCGCGAACGGCAAAAGCGTCGGCTGTGCGAAAAGCCGCGCCGATGTTGTGCCGGCTCCGCACGTTGTCGAGCACCAAGGCGAGGGGACGCTGCTCCTGCTGCCTGAACTCCGCGATGCTTACGCGGCCAAGCTCTTCGTTGAGCAGCTTACGTGGCATAGACTCTTTACCTATTTTCAAGAAAATGCTCTGCGCGGATGTTCACTACTTTTCCGTTCTGGTATATCCAAAAGCGCCCGCGCTGCAGCTCCTCCTTTTCGCTGAGCAGGCGCACCTGCGCCACGTCGGGCAGGCGCACCCTGAACCCGCTGCTATCCTCGTCGGCAGGCTGCACGTTGGCCGCCGCGTACTTATTTTCGGGGCGCAGCTCCAGCATTACCACATACCCCTGGCTATCCACGTCCTGCACGCCCAGCTCGGGCGAAAACTTAAAAACGGCGCAGCTCTCCTGCTGCGGCGATGGCGCAACGTCGTAGCTGTACGTGGCCGCTTGCTTCTCCGTTTTGCCCACAAACAGCGAGAGGTACTCGCGCTCCATCCGGTTTATCTCGGCTAAGGCCACCTTCAGCCCGTCGTTGCTGGAGAAAGCAATATCCACCTCGCCGGTAATCAGCTCGTACTTGCGCTTGCGCAGGTTGAAGATGAACTGCGCAGCCTCCGATGCCCGCTCCTCCTGCGTTTTTGCCTGCTGCGAAATGCTCACAGGCACCTCAACCTCTACGGCATTTTCTGCCAACCACAAGGAGTCGGCATCAGCTTTCTTTGGCTTCGATTTTACCTTTACGGTACGAAACATCGCATCAACAGCCATGCTGGTAAAAAGCGGCCGGTCGGACAGCCCAAAGGTATTGACGCTGCCGCTGCTCATCGCAGCCTGACCGAAGGTTTCGGGCAGCAACATCAGCCCGTCTTTGGTCATTTTCAAAAAGTCGAACTTCAGGTTGCCCAAAGGCCGTACCATGTAAAGGTGGCTCGCATCGGCCTCCACGTAGGCATCGAGCGCTACGCTGCTGAGGTGGTAGCGCGTGCTGCTCACCATCTGTACCCCCGTTATGCCCAAATATTTTTCGGCGTATGCGGCGTACGGGCCGGCGCTAAAAATACGGCGCTCTACCTCTACAATCAGGCGCAGCACAGTGCGCGGAAGCGCGTACACAAAGCAGCCCGAATCTACCCGCCGAATTTTATCCATACTTTGTACCATCACGGCAAGCTTTGGCTGCTCACCGTCGCCATTTTTTTTCTTGCGCTGCGCAGCCATCGGAGAACAAAGAAGTAGCAGCGCTAAAGTTACGGCTAAATGTTTATTCATTATTTTTCAGAATTATAGGTTTGCGCCTCAACTCGATGCGTGGCTGGCGCTACCGGGCAAATTCCATTTATTTTGCAGCTTGAGCGTTTGCTCTATCACATCACGCACGCAGGCTTTGCCGCCGGGCTTGTCCGAAATGTACCGGCAAATGGCCTTTACCTCGGGCACGGCATCGGCGGGACAGGTAGGCAGGCCGCTCCGTTTGAGTATCTCAACGTCCGGAATGTCATCTCCCATGCAAAGCACCTCGTCGGGTTGCAAGCGATGCTTGCGGCAGAAATCCGTGAAGTCGCCTATTTTGTTGGCCGAGGCAAGGTACACGTCCGTAACGCCCAGCATGTTGAAGCGCTCCCGAATGCTTTCGCTGGCACCGCCCGTAATAATCCCCACCGGGTAGCCGTGCATGACGGCGTAGCCTACGGCATAGCCGTCTTTGGTGTTGTGCATACGCAGAAAATCGCCCCCAGAGGCAAGCACCATGCCATCCGTAAATACGCCATCAACGTCAAATACAAAAGCTTTTATTTTGTGCAGCTGGGTTTTATAGTTCATCAATTTTTGATTTGTTGAGTTTGAGTTACGGCATTAAAGTAAAAGAAAATGGCAGCTCCCCCACCCTCTCAGCGTAAAGGTATCAAAAATTTGTGCGACACATTTTTATGCCCAAACCGGTAGCTCACTTCAACAAAATTTTCCACATCGGTGTAGCAGCCGTCGTAGCGGTAGGCTATGCTACACGCGTCGCCTGCGAGGGTTTGCGCAATGGCGGCGCAAGCCGATTTTACCTGCGGCTTGCGCGATGTTTTCACAGGGCGCTCGCCAAGCATTAGCTTGCAGGTAAGCCGCCCCAAAGTATGCTCCACTTCGAGCAGCGCAATGCTTTCGTACAGCGCGCGGTAGCGCGATTGCAGCAGGCTAACTTTTTCCTTGCGGCTATCTTCGAGAGTTGAGGCCAAGCTACCCAGCTCGTCAACGGCAGCATCTATTTGCTCCACGCTCTCTACCTGCGTTAGCAGGGCTTCCAGCTCACCTATGCGCTGCGTAATTTTTTGGTCTTCCTCCTTGAACTCGGCAACCAGCTTACCCAGCTGCGCCGCGCTAAACGGATACTTAATGTAGTAGCGGTAGAAGTCTGCTTTGCTCGATTTGTCCCGAAGCTTCTCCCAGTACGAATCTTCTACTTTGCTGACAGAGATGCCCTGCAAAAACGGCACCTTGCTTGCCTTAGAGGTGATGCTTTGCGTATATGATTCGGTAAGCTGCCTGTTCTGCTCCTGCACAACGTGCGTTCCGGCGCTGACGATTTGCTCGGCAACGCTGCGCACAATTTCCTGCTTTACCAGCAGCAATGCCTTTTGCTGCGCATCGCTTAGCGATGCGGAATTCCCCTGGGTTATGATGTAGCCGGTTTCCACCAGCTGCTTTGCCCAGCTTGGTTTTTTCCCGCTGCTCTCCAGCAGCTTTTGCTGAGCAAATAGCGCTGCAACTCCAAGCTGCAGCAGGCTAAAGGTAAATAGTATCTTCTTCATTTTTATTTACAGCAATCAAGCCGGCAATAGCGATGCCACTTGCCGGCTTGAAAACAGAAAAGCAACTGTTGCCCGGTTAAGGCCTGAGCTAATACCCTTGCTTTTTTGCAAAGTCAGCCATTTCCGCGTCGAAGTTTTGGCGAAATTTTTCGCGGTTAAAGAGCGTCTCCAGCTTCTTTTCGCTCTCAAAACCTTTCTCCAGCGCCTTGTAAACCTCTTCCTTGTTTGCCTCCACAGCCATGTACACCTTATACATGCCCTCGGTTGACGTCGTGGTTTTGTTGCAAGCCACGCTGACGTTACTTATCTGCTGGTTTACAACCTGCTTTGTCATCCCCTCGAACAGCTCGGAGTAGTCCGACGGCTGTTGCCCCGCATCATTCACGTAGCGCTCCTGCACCTGCTTGATGATGGTAGTAATGCTTCCCGCAAGCTCTGCGTTGGCAGCCATGCGAGCTTTGTCGCGGGCGGTGTTCAGGTCTTTGCTTTGGCCAATGCCCAGGCCCCTGAAGAACTCTTTGTCGGTACGCTTGTCATCGCAAGGTATGGTTACCTCTTTTTCTCCGGCGGCCACCGCTACCGACTTCGGCCCGCACGAAGAGCATACTGCACCCAGCCCAAGGGCTGCAACAGCAATTAGAATAAACGATTTCTTCATTTTGCTCAAATTTTTTAATACATAATTGATGTAGCCTGCATGTAAGCTCGCATCGAAAAATTGGTAACGAACATGCTCGCTTTGATACCGCCGCTTTCATTTATGCCCAACCCCCGAACACGCATATAGCGGCTATAGCGTGTCGGCGGCAGCAGGTGGCGATGCCACCGTTACCGGCGGCAGCTCGGCAATTTTTTTCTTGCTCTGCTCCATAAAACGCTTTAGCGTTGCGCTTCGTATGTCTACCTGCTGCAATGCGTTGAGCACAGCAGCCTCTTCGTTTTCGCCTACGCCTTTGGCCGACAGCTCTACCTGCGCCAGCGTGCTTTTGCTGCCGGCGCTATCGGCTACTATCAGCACAAGGCTCAACCTCACCAGCTGGCGGGGCGGCGCTGTGGGCGTAACGCCAGACTCCACAATGCTCAGCAAGGGCGTTAGCGAAAAGCGGGCGTTAGCCGATTGGCTGCCAACACCGTTGAGCGTGGTAAGCTGCTGCATTTTTTTTGCCAGCAGCTGCTGCGCGCTGCGGGGTAGCGCTGTGTGTTCGGGTATCTTCACGCTCACGGCAAGGGGGGCTTGCGCTACCACCGCAAGGGTGAATACCAAAGAAAAAAGTACGGTTGCTATTGTACGCTTCATCGTAAGTTGAGTTTAAGTTTTGGCGGCTATTTTTCGCCAACAACAATCCACGCTTCGCCCAGTCCACGCTGGTAGACTTTGCAGTCGACGCTGAAAGGAGGCTTGCGCAGCACAGAGCGCAAATCGTTGGCAAAAACGCGGGCATCAATGGCAACTTGCCTGCCGCTGCTGCTTTCCTTGAACATTGGGATGCGCACCTGCTCATACTTGAGCATATTGCCGCTTCCGTCAACGCGGTTAAAGCGTCCCTGCACGCAATTTTTGTCTAACCACTCATCAACAATATCCCCAAATCCTTTTACATCACCCTCGTAGTCAAATTCATCCTCAAAGTCGAACGAGGCGCTGTTGAAGCGCTTCAGCTGGAGCTTAATTTCGCGGCCGTTTTTAAACATGTCGTCAAAAAAGGTCTGCAACCGCCCGTTGAACTCGTCAATGTAGCTTATGACGGCCTCCTCCAGCAGCAGCTCCGGCGCTGCCGACGTTGATGGCTGTCCGGTGCCGGCTGCTCCTGCAACTTGCTTGGCCGTATATGCATCCAACCCCCTGAGGTTGAAAGTAACATAATTTTGCGGGCCTCTTTTTTGAATGTTGAAATCGAGGTCTAAAATAATGTCAGCTTTGGCGGTTCGTTTAAGCTTGTCAATGGGCGACTCCACAATTTCGCCACCTTCCTTGCCCTGCAAGGCGGCCGCCTCAGCCGCCTCCTGCTCAAGATTTTTCAGCTCCTGCTCCAAATCTTTGAGCGGAAAGCCTCTGTCGGCCATGATGGCCGCCAGCTTGGTTATGGCTAAGCGCATGTTGCGGTCGCTCTGCATCATTTTTTTGTAGTCGGGCAAGGTCTGCTCTACGCCGCTGGCTACGAACTGCTGCGAATAGCCGTTAGAAATGCAGTACACATCGCTGGGTACTACCATAATAGTAGGTTTTTTTGCCTGCGCCAGCACCGCAAGGCTAAGCGAAATAGCTGCTATGGATAGAACGATTTTTTTCATATATACAAAACAAAGATTTTCAAATTTCAAATTTCAACTTCAGCTACAGCAATCCCGTCAGGGTTACCTCTAAAATCCGGCGTCGAGGCGGCGGGCAATGCCGTCGGCTTCCAAATCTCTACGCAGGTTATCGTACAGCACTTGAATGGCAATGCCAACCTTATAGCCGCCTTTTACCTTCAGGCGGTCTTGCCCGCTTGGGATGGCATCGGTGGTAAGGTTTACATATTTGAGGTACTTTCCGCCGGTTTCAAAAAAGCCACTAAAGTAGTCGGCGTGGGTTTCTTCGGCGTTAGCGTCGCGGCAGATGGCGGGCGTAGGTGCAGCGCCGTTGCCTCCGGGAATGCCGCGAAAGATGCAGGCGGCCACCGCATTTTTCTTTGCCTGAACGATGGCATCATCCACCTTCTTTGCGTAACCCCATACCTTGAACACCTTCGTTCCATCCTGCCCAACACCCAGCACGGCAATCTCGTAGTTGTAGCTGCTGCCGAAAAGAACTTTGCGCTCCTTGCGCGACTGTGCATCTGCACCGGCTACCACCAGCAGGGATAGCAATACTAAAAAAATCTGTCTCATACTTCTAAATCGGATTATCAAAATCAAAATTATGTATGCGCAAAGGTAGCAATTTTTTTTTGCAATAAGTATATGGTCATGAATATTTTTATATCAACAAAATATTAAAAAAAATCGTAAATCACACTTCCAAAGCATGGGCGGAGATGGCGGTTGAGGCTGTAAGCCCCAAGTAGCCATAGCGGTTTACAGCAGAAAAATTTCGCAGGTATCAAAGTCAATTTCCCACTTTTTGGAGTCTTCCTTTTCCCACTGGTACTTGCTCGACATGTCATCCCACCAGCGCTGAAACTTGGTGGAGGTAACGCCTATGTCGCTGACCAGCTTTTCGTACAGCGCGTCGTTTTCGGCGGTTACTATCTTTGCCAGCTCCGACAGACCATTGCGTCGCTCAAAGAGCGCCAGAATTTCATCTTTTTCTTCTACGGTAACTTTACCTACTAACTTTTTCATGCGAATTTATAGCTTGATTTTTTTTTTAAACTTCACGTCCGCTATCTGCCCGTTAGCGCGTCAAATGGATCTAAGTAGCTCACCTCATCTATTGCATTTTCGGCGGAATACAAGCCTGCGCTTTGCAAGCTGCGCAGCAAATTTCGTGAGGCGTTTCGCTCCAAATGGGCAACAACGCACTGCTCGCGCGAAGGCGTATTAACCTCTCCTGTTGTTTTGCGGTTGAGCCAAACGCACCGTCGGCACTGGTAAGCGTCGCAGGTGCGGCAAAGCGGGGCGTGGCTAATGCCGTAGAGGTACCGGTTTTTAACATCTAACCCTGCGGACAGGTCTCCTACAGCGTCGCTTTCGTCCTCCAAGTAAAAGGCGGGGCAAACGTAGAATTTCCCGTTGGGGGCGAGCGTTACGTTTTCGTAGCCGGCGTTGCAGCTGTTCGCTTTCTCCAGCTGCAGGCGGTCGGTGAGGATGTTTAGCTGCGGGCGAAGGCCTTGCGCGTACAGCTGCTTTACCGCTTCGCCCAGCGCGGCGAGCGCCTCCCTATACGCCGCAAAATCCTTCTCCCCAAACGTGTCAACGTCGGTAAGCGCCACGTTGAGCCGCTCCGCCCGGCTCAGCAGCTGCATTGCGCTGGCGTGTCCCGCAAAAAAATCGGCCTTGCCGGTGCGTAGCACAACGATTTTTTCTTTACTCTCTGCGGCTTCTGCTACGGCAAGGCGACTTTCGGCATCGCGCCAGCCGTCGAAGATTATCACCGCCACGCCCCTCACGCAGCCGTTGCCCTGCGCCACCTTGCAGTGGTCAATGGATTCGATGGCGGCCTTGTGCCCATCCGGGATTTCGTAGCGCGGGTAAACAACCTGCAGCATCAGGTTTTGCTTCATGGCAAAGAGTATGCCCGATTTCAGGCTATCTAACGAAATCAGACGGCGCTGCGTTTTCCTGCTCTCGTAGTGGCAGTACGAGGCGGCGGTATCATCCAGCATAATAACGAGGTGTTGCAGCATATCGTCAGCAGATTACGTGAGCTTCTTTCTTCTCAAAATTATTCGTCTCGCCCTCCAGCTCAAGCTTGCGGTAGAGCTTGTTCCAGTAATAGTTGTTGGCTCTCACCCTCGCCTTGTGCATTTTGCAGATGGCGGTTGAGCGCCGGTAGATGGTGGACGTTTCGGCGGCATCGTAGTTTTCGCCCTGACACCACGCGCATCCGGCGGCCACCTCGCACACCATACACTCCTGTGGGCTTTGCGTGCTGCGGTCGAGGGTCAGGAACGGGCGCAGCCTGTTGCGGTTGACGCCCTCCCTCACGCTGCCAATGGCCACCGCCTTTTTGCTGCGGAGCGAGTACTGCGCAAACCTCGTGCAGGGGTAGAAAACTCCTGCGGCATCCACCGCCAGCATCATGCCCGCGCCGCACCAGTTCTGGTTTTGCAGCTCGGGGTCGAGAGGCTTGCCAATGATTTCGGAAAAAAACGAGCAGGCGTAACCCCTGTAGTAGCCTTTGCCGATAATTTCGTCGGCAAGCAGCACGAGCTGCGCCTCAAAAAGCTGGTCGTCGCCGTCCCGCCACACGTCCTCAAACACGCAGTTGATGTTCACCTCCCGTATGCCCAGCGCGTAGAGGTGCAGCACGCTCTCGCAGACGTAGGGCAGGTCGGGGCTGCTGATGGTAACCTTTGTGCCGCCCTGCGGAAACTGCTTGATCCATAGCGGAATGTTACGCGCCACGTCATCGTAGGAACCTTTTCCGCTCTTGTAAACGCGGTTCAGGTTGTGCTTTGCGGGCGTTCCGTCTATGGTGATGCCGATGCTCAGGTGGCTGCGGTTTTTCTCGATGTAGCGCTGCACCGCCTCCTCGTGGTAGCCCACGCCGTTGGTGGAGAAGTTGAAGCGGTAGGAGTTGAACCAGCGGTGGCTTTTCTCAAAGAGCTGCACCTTAATGTAGTCGCACACTCTGTCTATCAGGTCAACCTCAAGAAACGGCTCGCCGCCGATGAAATCAAACACCACCGATTTTTCGGGAAACAGCTGGGGGTTGCCCAGAATGTAGTCCACCGCCTGCTGCGCCACCTCAAACGGCATGCGCTCACCGGCGTTTTTGCCTACTAAGTAGCAGTACTTGCACGCCAGCTGGCAGTCTTTGGTGACGATAAAGGTGATGCTCTTTGCGCTTCCTTCCTGCCAAGGTACGACGTTATCCTTGATTAACTCCATACGCCGAGTATTTCTTCGCGTTGATGTTGTTCATTTAAATTGCTACTTAGTACCGGAAGATGTACACTTTAGGTAACATGTACCTGTGCAAGTAGAATAACAATATCCGGTACATGAGCCTTTACAGTTCAAAGACTCTCTTCGGGCTTGCCACACACATACCGAGCGGCAAGTTTCGGTACATTGGTAAGCGCATCCTGTACCACAATTCGCCCCACAACTACCGCTGCAGTAACCGCTACAGGTGCTGCTACAATCACTACTGCAGCGGTCGCCACAGCTGCCTCCGCAGGTGCCGCTACAGCTGTAGCCACAGCCCGCGGAGCACTCCATGCATGTTCCCACCTTCTCCGGCTCGTCAATTTCTATGCACGCAGCCAGCTTTGAAGCCAGCGCCACGAAGCCCAGCATGGGCAACGCCTTACCCGCCGCGCTCCGGAAGAACGAGCGTCGGCTTATAATATCCTCTTTGCTATGATTTTCCATATTCTTAATTAAAGATTAAACCCTGCGCGAAATGCAAAGTAGTTCATACTGAGGTTTACATCGTCGTACGTTCCCCCCTGATGGTTGTACGCCAGCCCCACAAAGAAGCTCTTTGTAAGGTTGATGCCCGATTCTATTTCGTAGCACATCCCTGTCGTGTTTCCACCCATCCTGAAAGCGCCGTAGAGAGGCATGTTCTTGCTCGCCAGCGATGTTTTTTTCAGCAGCGGCAGCTTCTTTAGGTTTACGAGCTGCGCGGTCTGCAGGTGAATACCGGTCATTGCCTGCACGCCCCTAACGCCGCTGCCGTAAATTCCCTTTACGTCTATCACGTCCCATCCGAAGTATGGGGAGAAGTTGTGCAGCCAGCGCACGCTTACATCGGTGCACGCTCCCAGCCCGGCTACGCCGCCAAATCCCACGTCCACGCCAAAGCAGTTGGCCTGGTAGTCCACCGGCTTGCGGCACTCGCGGATGAGCATGCCGGGCTGGAGGTCGCTCCCCCGCACCACCTTGAACACCGTTCCGGCGCGGAGAGCGCCGCGGGCTTCTTCCTCCACCGCCATGTAGCGGTTGTCCCAAACTCTGCCAAAAACAGGCTTAATTATGCCCACTCTTTTGTAGCGTATTTTTCCATCATCGTCCTGATTTGCCTCCAGCACCTCGAACTTGGAGCGGGTGCTTACCCCCTCCTTCATGCCCACCTTGGCCACTACCCTTGTTTTGTTGCGGCTCAAGAAAGGCAGGAAGCTCCGCGAGCTGTCCACCAGCACGCTGAATACCGGCGTTTTCACCCGGAACTCCTCGTGGCTCTCCTGCAGCTTGACGATGGACTTGTCTATGGCGCGGGCGCACACCTTCCGTATCATTTCTTCCGGTGAATCCGGGTTGATGCCTTTCATGGAGGTCTTGCCGCTCTTCACCTTCTGGCTGCCCACGTAGGTCAGCGTAAACAGGTCGGGGGTCTTTTCGTAGGCATGTTTTTTGGCGGTCATGTCCTCAAAATTTCCGTCAAGGAGGTCTTTTTTGTCTATGTAGTAGGCATCGTAAAAGCTGTACGCTACGCTATCGTTCCAGTTCAGGCGGTACAGGTGCGAGGTAACCGTTACCTTAAACCCCTCAATTTTGCTCACCATATCGCCAAGGTCGTTGGTGGCGTCAACGTACCTGTTGTCTCCTGTGGATATAGTTGCCACGCTGCCTGCCAGCATGATGAGGGCGCCCGTAATCTTCGCCACCGTGCTTTTGTCGAAGTAGGTAATGTCGTTGACCAGCAAAAACGTATTCCCTATCAGGTCTTCACCGGCATCGTCTAACCGCGCAAAGCCTCTCGCCATCTGCTTCGCCAAGCTAACGTCGAAGTGAGTGGCATCGTAGTTGCCCCTTTGCGCCACCAAGCTCATGCTGAACAGCCCCGTATTAGGGTTGCGGCTAAACCATTTGTTGACCATAGCGCGGGGAATATCCTTGCTTTGAATCAGCCTGCTGAGCACTGCCCTTGCCTTTTTCTGTCGCCTCGGCACGTGCAGGGGAACGGTTTGCAGGGGAATGGTGTGGTCGTCGAACTTGTCGGGGATAGGGATTTTGAAGAACACTTTCGCTATTTCCCCGCCGTAGGTTCTTCCGGGGTGCGTGATCAGAATAGAGGTTAGCGCGCTACGCCGGTACGCGGTAACGGTGGTGTCTTGCGATTTGAGGCTTTGCGCTGCACCGCCTACCCGGAACAGAAGGATAGGCAGCAGGATCAAAAGGGTACGCTTCATCATACATTACAACAGGTTAAAATTTAATGTGCAAAAAACTCAAGCAGAAAAAAACGCTGCAAAGGTAAAGGGTATATGGAGAGCAAGCAAGCAATTTTGTAGCCAGTATTTCTACAATTTGTAGCCAGTATTTCTACAACCCTGCGGTCAAAAGGCGGCCACGTCGCTCTCTCTGCGCTTTTTATGCTCACCGCTGCGCAGCAGCTCCGAGTAGCAGGCGAAGAAGTCAAAATCGAGAATGGTAGAGATGTGCAGCAGCTGCTCTGCATCAATGCTGGATTTGCAGAAAATTTTATAAACGTTGGTGCGGTCGCAGTGCATCGCTTGCGCAAGCCACGAGGCGCTTCTCCGCTCCTCCTTTAGCTTGCTGTATATCAGCTTTCCGATGTGTATTTCTCCGCTCATTTACTTACTCTTGAATGCAGCTGTTTGAAATGAGGAATGTTATAAAGGGCCAAAACGTGGCCCGAAAAACGTGCCAAGGCATTGCGGAGAAAGAAAAAAATATTAACTTTGGCCGTAATTATGTGTGTGTGTGTGTGTGTGTGTGGGTGTGTGTGTGTGTGTGTGTGTGTGTGTGTGTGTGTGTGTGTGTGTGTGTGTGTGTGTGTGTGTGTGTGTGTGCGTGTGCGTGTGCGTGTGCGTGTGCGTGTGTGTGTGTGTGTGTGTGTGTGTGTGTGTGTGTGTGCGCATTTAGCGCTTCAAAATTCAAAGATTGGGCTTGCGCTGAGAGACGCAAAAATTTTTGAATTTCGAAGGTCGAAATTTCGGCTATTTGAAGGCTGCTACGCATCTGAATAACTCTTGAAATGGTTCAATTACCAAACTTGCGGTAAATATACAAAAAAAATTTCGGCAAGCAAAATATTTTTGAAAAAAAAATTTTTTTTTTTTCACGGCGCGGCACTTCAAATTGTTGCTTTTGCTTATTTTCCTGCGGGATTGCTTGGGCAGCAAACTGAAATGCACCCCCGCTTTATAGCAGCATACTTTTTGCGTTACCTCCAAAATGCCCCTTTGATAGTTCGTAAGTCGCATTTTTTTTCTACTTTTACGGAACAAAAAATCAGTAAACAAATATTTATCATGAAAAAAATTTTAATACCTACACTTTGTATGATAGCGCTTAGCAGCTGCAACAGCGGTCATCGCGGCTCCGGGATTGACCTGACCAACCTTGATACGGCGGTAAACCCG
>JAIRMD010000067.1 GCA_031258915.1 Prevotellaceae bacterium | reverse complement strand
GATCGCCATGTCGCCAACCGCTATGGAGCAGCTGGGAATAGCGCCGCTCCCGCCGTTGACGTTAAAGGCTACGGTGTAGAGCTTTTTCCATCTCGCCCAAAAGGTAACATCACCCGTGCTGCCCCGCGCAATTTCCGTCACGCGCGTTGGGCTGGCGAGAGAATCGACGTACCAGCCCGCAAACTTGTAGCCCGCTTTTTCCACATCTTGCAGCGCAACGCTGCTTGCTATGGTGTAGGTTGCATAGGTTGGCTTACTGACAATGCCAGCTATATTTTTATACGTAATTTTGTAGCTTATAACCTCCCACTTAGCGTGCAGCGTAGTATCGTGGTCAAGCGGAGTTGTAAAATTCCAGCTGTTGGCAAACGTGTTGTTGTCCGTGTACCAGCCCTTAAAGTTATAGCCGAGGCGGGTTGGGTTGGGGGAAGGATTCGTTGCCCTGCTTCCATCCGGCACAGCCTGCTGGTCTATGAAAGTTCCGCCGTTGCTGTTGAAGGTAACGTAGCAAATCCCTGCCACCCTGACGAGCGTGCTTTTAGATGCAAAAGCGGTGGGAGTTGCAGGGAATCGAACATTGTAGTTTCCCGACTGCACGGTAACGGAATCCTTAGCGGAGTTCCAGCTGCTGCTGCCGCGAATGCAGTACTCAAAGACTCCGGGCAGGAAGATTTTTCCGTTGCTCACCTGCATGTTTGTTTGCGGCTTTGTGGTAACGCCTGTCGGCGCCGCTCCTCTGCCCGTAATAGCGACGGAGTAGGCCGTATCGGAGGCCGGGTAGGGCGGCTTTTCCCGGCACGCCAATCCAAGCTTGAAGCTCGACATATTCTCCACCGGTACAGCTATCGAGTATGCCGGTTCCTGTATGGCGACAGCGGCGACAGCGGCGCCGCCGGTAGCATCAAGGCAAATCACGCTGTAATCCTCCGGCAGGTAGCCGGTGTTGAGCTCCAGCTGCTCGTCGACGTAGTTCACGCGCACCACATTGTTAAAAACAGGCGTGGCGCACGCTGTGTAGCCAACGGCAAGCACTATCCGGTTGGATTCGTTGTGGTTCTTGTCGGCGGCTGCCGTGATGCTGAGTACGTAGGTCGTTTGAGGCCGAAGACCATTGGCGGCGGTAAAGACGCGCGTAACTTTGCCGTCGGCAGGCACAACGTCGGAAGGATTGCCCGCTACCGGCGTCAACCCGAAGTAGTAGCGCAGCAGCGCTCCCTGCGGTGCGTTGGCAATTTTCAGCGTTAACCGCTCTGCTTTTGTTGCCGACACGTCAAACGATCCTTTGATCATGCCTGTATTCCAATTGCTTTTGCTCACCTGTAGATGTACCCCGGCAGAATCCTCATGCAGCAGAGCGCGATATTTGTACTTCATTTTCAGGATAGCCGTGTAAGTGCCGACATCTAGGTTGTCCTTTGGCTTGAGCTTCCAGCTGGTGTTTGTGGAGTGTGCGGCAATGGTTTTATTTTCCGGCGTCGTCAGCACGAAGGATGAAGCATTAGCGCCGGCAAGCGTTACGGTTACGCTGTCAATGGCTGCGTCAATGATGTTGATGATGTTAACGGCCTGCTCCACCGGCGGGGTTTGGTAGCTGTAGCGGCTAAACGCAAGCGATTGTATGCCGAGCGGTAAGGAAATCGTTACGCTAAACGAGGCCGGGCTATTGGCTGTTGCGGCAAGGCGGACATAGTAAACATCGCCGTCGGCGAATTGAAGCGCAGGGCTGCTGCCGTTGGCATGCTTGAGGGTACTCCACGAGCCGTTGCCTCTCATATACTCATATTTTGTGCCATCCTTCAGCCCGCTAATGATTATAGAGTCGAGAACAGGCCAGATCTTAAGAGCCGGCGCAGCGGGGCGCGCCGGAATTTCATCCGTGTGGTGCGACGAAGAAGCAAAGGTGTTTGCCGTTGCCGGATAGCGCACGTGAAACTTGCACGCCATGGAGCCAACGCCCCAGCCGGCGGCGGTAAATGTCCAGGCGTTGCCTGATGCAACGCTTGTCCACGTGGTTGCGCCAATCGCTGCAAAGTCAAGCGCGATGGAGGGAGTGGTGATTTGCTCGTTTGCGTAATCAAAGCTATAATCGGCGGGCGATGCGGGCGGCGTGCGGCGCTTGGGAATAGCCAGCGAGGCGATTGGGCTAATCGAACCCCCGGCGTAGCCGTCCGAGCCCGGACGAATACGGTAGCCCAGCATGGCGGAAACGCCAAGCGTTTCGAGCGAATCAAGAATACTTTTGTTGCCGTTGTTGAGTATCAGGGCGGCAAGGTCGATAGGCTGGTTGCCGGTACCGGAAACCCAAACGTCGCCGCCGCCAGCTATGCCGGTGTTACTTCCGTCATTTGCAATGATTTGGTATTCTACGTTGTCGGGAATATTCCCGCCGCCGGCAGCGCTTTTAATCGCTTCGCCGTAATAGTCAATTGAGAACGGGCCAGCGTAGGGGTAAACGTGTACAACTCTCATCCACGGGATGTTGAAAAGCTTGGATTTTACCATAACGCGGTAAGTTTTGGTGTGGTCTAAGTTGACAAAGGAAAGCTTGCCGTTGTTTCCGCTCTGCGGTGCGCCGACAATTGCTCCTGTTTCGGGGTCGATTACGGCGTACTCATAGTGCGCTTGGGTATTCGCAATCGAGATCATTGCGCCGGTCGGGCGCGCTACGTTGCTCGGAGCGATGGTAGGAATGTCGATTTGCCGCGGCGTTTTTATTTTGATGTACGCCGGCTTCTTGTTTTCATCGTAGGCGGCGTCGGCGTAGCTCATCTCGGTGTAGCCCGCAGGACGTACAATGAGGAAGTAGCAGGTATCGAGCAAAAGGTTGTCGAAGGAAACGTTGCCAGCCGCTCCGAGCTTCCAAGCTGTCCATGCGTGGGCGGGAGCGCCGGTGTTGGGAGCAGCTGCGCTGCCGGCGAGCAGGGCATACTCCACGTCGCTCCGCGCGTTTTCGACGCCAATGCGCACTTTCTTCTTCGCCTTATCGTCCTGGTAAATTTCGAGGTTGATGTTCCACACGGTTTTGTCGTCGCCCGCGTTGGTGGGCTGTATTTTGGTATTCTTGTAGTACCCCTCGTCGAGCACGTACATCGGGCTTTCGTTGGTGTGCAGGTCGGGGTTGATGGCGGCAACGGGGATACCGATGATGCGGTAGGTCTTGCCCGGCACGAGGTTTTTGAAGATGATAACGCCCTTAGCGGTAAAATTTCCGGTGTACCAGCCGTAAAGGCCGAGCGAGGTATTTTCGGAGATAGGCGCTTCGGAGGCTGATCCTCTTGCGCCGTCAGGGTCGTAGTACGTTTTCACATTGCCGGCGTGAATGGGCGACGATCCGCGTATTTCGACGATGCCGTAAGCGTAGTTCGGCTTGGTGGAGGCGGAGAGCTGGACTTCGTTCGTAATAGAAATCTTTTGGTCGGAGGTGATGGATGAGCCGGACCGAAAAATAATGTTGTCGAGGAGGTTGCCGGCGCCTGCGTTCGATGTGATTGCGGCAAAGGAGAATATCGTTGTCCCTTGACCTGCAGGGACAGTGTACACGCCGGAGCGATGCTGAAAATCCTGTGTGGTCAAGCTGGACGAAATATATAAATAGTACTGCTTCCCTCCGTAGGTTGTAGTATATACCTTGTTGGCAAGAGGTGAAGTACTACCATCTTGACGTCCGCTCTGACCAATAAAGGCTGTAAGATTTGACATTTTCATATCTTTCGAGAGCTTATTGGCTATATCGGAAAAAAACGTTGCTAGATTTTGTCCATACGCGTATGTTTGGAGCTCCTGTTTGTCTGCGGAGGGGATGTTATAATTTAATCTGTTTTCCTTTATCCACCTGTTAGGTATGCCTCTGGCGGTATAATCGTTCGGCTCATTGATAGCAGCGCCAATAATGACAGCTGTAACTTCCGGTGAGTTAGCTCTTGCCCCGTGATCGAGCGACCACTCATAAATTTTGCCCGGCACTGTGGCTACTTCCTGAAAAATAGAAGAAGGCGTATGCGCCCCAAGCTCGGCAACTATTGATTCATTTTGTGTCCGTCCGGAATAGTACGGCGGCGTCGATTTATCCCTGCTCCATGGCACGGATTTGCCATTCATGTAGTGCACACCCGGCATGGTTTCGATACCTTTATATTCGCTGCCCCTGTCGCTGTAGAAGTGGGTCGTATTCCAAAATCCTTTACTCGGAAGATATTGAGGATAGGTGGTCACGGGTGCATATTTTCCCCGGGCTATCGGATCACCGGTTTCAAATGTGTATTTTTTGTAGTCACTATTGTATGAGGTTACGCCTCTTATAGAGTAGAGCGGATTATAAAAGTCGCTTCTGTCGCGCGTTGTGTATGCTTCAAAATCTCCGTTCCGGATAGCATCAAACAGCGTCCTATCTACCACTTTGGCCTCTACGATGGAGCTTTTGATAGCTGCTACCGCCCCATCTTTGTGGTTGGTGATTTCCACCCAGTAGTAGTAGTAGCCATTTTGGGTTGACGTAGTGGTGGTTAGCGTTGCGCTTGTGCCTACGGATACCTTTGTTTTGTGGTTGATTATTTGGTCTTTATTCGTCCCGTTGGGGTGGGTGAAGGGAGTTGAGAAAGGCCCGGAGCAATACCACTTATACGTCAAATACCCTCCGTCGATGCTGGAGGCGTTGATGTAAAATCGCGCCGTAGCTTTTTTGGCGTACGTAGCGTTTGAAGGTTGCATTGAAATTGCCGGCGGCACGGCATACTGCGCCTGCGCGGTCGTTGCCGTCAGGATGACCGCCGCTGCTGCGGTTATGGCTATATAAAAAATGTGCGTTTTCATCTTTATTCTTGTTTTTAATTCCAACTCCGGTATGCAAGGCGTGATATACGCTAACCTGCCGACAGGCGCCGTCAAGCGCTGTAAATTGAAAAATTGAAAATTGTAAAGTTAGATGTATGAATACATGAATATGTGAGAAGTGTGTACACAAGGAAGTAACCGGTGCATAAGCGCCGCAAATCGCAGATTGATGTAAGGGGTAAAAAAATTACGCTCGTATTTATAGTAATATTACAATTATGCTTTACTTGAGCTCCATAAATGGAAATGTCATACCTTGTATGATTAAGAATATTATTACAGGTTGTTATCAACCATCTGCGAATTACTATCCAACAATGAGACACTACTCTCATTAAATAACGATACTACCGCCCAAATATTTCAATATTTCAGCTTCGTCAATTGTAATTTGTCCTTCATTTGAATTTCACAAGCAACACAAACCAACACAAAACCAAAAAAAAATTCAAATAAATTCGAGTATATAAAGCCTGATAAGTATTTTCAGTTAGATTACGAACGGAGATAATCTGATAAGCAAAAAAAACGCTTTTTTGAATTGTACAGATTCATTCGGCTTTATATAAGTCCAATTGAATCATATATAAAGATAACAAAAAAATTTAGATAGCCAAATATGAGGATAAAGTTTTGATGCGGGGAAATTCAGGTTGTGTGAATTGTTGGCAGCTGATCGAAGCGATCCTGTACGCGCTGCGCCTTGCCTTCGCGCACGCTAACGCTAATGCTGCACTGCCCGCTGTCGAAGTCCTGCGACAGCACGCGCAGCTGCTCGTCCTTCACAATTTTCATCACTCCGTTTAGATTTGTATAGGGGAATTTTGCGGTAAGCACAACGTCCCACGTGCGCTGCACTACCTGTGCGTTAGCAACGGCGGCGGCGGCGGCGCTCCGGTAGGCTACAATAAGCCCGGACGTTCCCAGCAGCGTCCCGCCAAAGTAGCGAACCACCACCAGCAGCACGTTGGTCAGGTTTGCCGACAGGAGCTGCCCCAGTATGGGTTTTCCTGCCGTGCCGCTCGGTTCGCCGTCGTCGTTGGCGCGGAATAGCGCGCCGTCTTTTCCCATCCGGTAGGCGTAGCAGTGGTGGCGCGCGCCGTAATGCTCCTGCTTAGCAGCCGCCACGTGCTGCTTGGCCTCCTGCTCGCTCTGCACGGGGAACAAGTACGCAATAAATTTGCTGCCTTTTGCCCTGTACACGCCTTCGGCAGGCGCGGCAATGGTGATATAGGTATCGTTCATGGTAAATGCAGCGCCGCTACTTTGCCACCGCCAGCGTCGCCACGCTTACTTTGCAGTCGGCGGCGTTGAGTATTGTCGTAATGCAGGCTTCAAGGGTGGAGCCGGTGGTGAGCACGTCGTCAACAAGGAGGATGTGCTTGCCTGCGAGCAGCTCCGCAGCCTTGGGGCGCACGGCGAAAATCCCGGAGACGTTGCTCCAGCGATCCACCCGCGTTTTTTTCGTTTGCGTCTCGTTGTACTGCTGACGAAAAACAATGTCCGTCCGCACCGGTTTACCGGTGGAGAGGCAAATGCCGTCGGCGATTTTTTCGCTCTGGTTGTAGCCGCGCTTTCGCTCCCGCTTAATGTGTAGCGGAATGGGAATAACAAAATCAACGCCTTTGTAGTCGTCAACCTTTGCAAGCTCGTTGCCCAGCAGCTGGCCAAGCGTTACGCCTATGTGCGGCTTATTGGAGTATTTGAGCTTGTGCAGCAGCTTCCGGTAGGGGCTGCCTTTGGCCATGAAAAACAGCGAGCAAGCGTTTGACACCGGCACGCGGCCCCAAAAAACCTGCTCCACCGGATTTCCTTTTTGCAGCCAGTAGCCCGTGCGCGGCAGCTTGTAGCGGCAGGTGGTGCACATCACGCGCTCCCGCAGCCCCAGCAGCGTACCGCAAACCTCGCAACAGTTAGGATAAATGAGGTTAACAAAATCCGAAAAAAGGCTGCCGATTAACTTCATGGCGCTATCGCAAATCGCGCCGTAACGGAATACTCCAGCTTGATTTTTTCAAATTCAGCTTCGGGTAGCGACTCCGAATCTTCGTTGCTGACGCTTGAACTTTTCATTGTTCTCATCAACGCCGGTGGTGTGAAGCGTACCGGCGTGTAGTCAAGCTCCATAACCCACAGCGCAGCGCCAACTTTATGGCCAATAGCTTGTAGCAGGTCAGACGCCTTTGATTTGGCGTCCTTCATTGCTTCGATTTTTACCTCGCGGCGAAATTTTTCTATTTCGGAGTGGTCAACCCTGCTAATGGAGATGTTGGAGACGCCCAACGCTTCGAACTCCCGTAGCGTTTTTCCCGCCATAGCTGCGCTGTGCACCAGCAGCTGGTATTCTTTAGCGGAAAAAATATCGCTCTTTTTATACCAGTGCTGCGTGAACGAGCTCGACAAATCTTTTATGGTTAAATCTTTGGGAACGTTTACGCCAAGCTTCGACAAAACCGCAATCATGTCCCTCTCGAGCTGCTCAAGCGACCGCTCAGCCTTATTATCCTTTTCGTTAATGATGATTTTGAGGTAAATTTCGTTGGGCGTAATTTCTTTTTCGGAGCTGCCCCTCACCTCAATGTACGGTTGGTCTATAAAATTTTTTCCGCCCGACTGGGTTTTTGCTGAAATAGCCAGAAGCGAAGCTGCAGCAAAAAATAGTATTTTTTTCATGTTCATACGTAAATAACTTTTTTTTAGGGTTATACTTAGCCGTGAAGCTTTAATTTCGCGTACATTAGGTACGAAAAATTTTGTCGTTGCAAAGGTAGCTGTTTTTCCCGTAGATGCAAAACCTAAATTCAGCTCGGATGCATTGTTGCTTCAATAGCTCAGCGCAGCTTTATCTGTAACTCAAGTTTCCCACCTTCGGAAAATATGGAAAATCGTGCATCACCCCTCTCCCCATTGGCTACGCCGAGCTCCGCTTCGCTCCGGTTTCCCGTAGGGGATTAATAGAAAATGACAACGCCGTTATTAAAGCCCTACGGGCTATTGGCGAAAGAGGGCGATGCCCTTTTCTATTATTCACCTTGTTTTTTTTATTAAGGTGTTCATGAGCTCGCTGCGCTCGGTTGATATTGTTCCCCTACGGGGAACCGGAGCGAAGCGGAGCTCGGCTCCCCGCCCACCCGACACCATACGCCGACAAAAGAGGCCGGCTGTAAGGTGGGAGATCCCTCGACTGCGCTCGGGATGACGGGGAAATGGCTCGGGATGACGGGGAATTGGCTTGCGCCAGCCAACTCTTAACTCTTAGCTCTTAGTTCTTATACTGCACGCGGGCAGGTTTTGCGCATTGCCCTTTAGGGCATTCATATCAGTAGAAAAAGCGTATAATGCGCCCCCGTTCCCCGTAGGGGAACAACGTCAACAGAAAAACGCCTGACATTGATGTTGTTCCCCTACGGGGAACGGGGGAGGCCGGTGGCCGACATTTTTCTACTGATATGCTTCCCCTACGGGGAAGCCCCCGCTTGCCCCGCTAATGATTACGCCCTCACGTAGGGCGTTGCCCTACGTGGTTGATGCCGCCCTTTCAGGGCTGCACGTAATATATACTGCACGCGGGCAGGTTTTGTTCATGGCCCTTTAGGGCATTCATATCAGTAGAAAAAGCGTATGATGCGTCCCCGTTCCCCGTAGGGGAACAACGTCAACAGAAAAACGCCTGACATTGATGTTGTTCCCCTACGGGGAATCGGAGCGAAGCGGAGCTCGGCGCAGCCAATAGAGGGTGATACCCGGTTTTGCACATTTTCCGAAGGTGGGAAACTTGAGGTGTTAATGCCGGACAAAAGATTGTTTTTTAGCGTAGCGCGCTCCTTTGCTCGGTTGACAAAAGTTTTATTTTCTGCAAGCTTTCCAAACTGAAATGGCGAATTCATACCTCAAATATTTTTCTACAAAGGTAATGCTTACTTTTGAATTATGTACCATACTGGGACAAAATATTTTATACCGAATGGTATAAAATATTTTATACCGTTTGGTATTATACCGTTTGGTATAAAGTACTCTATCTACCGTCACTTTCCGACGCTCTCCAGCTGCAGCGCCAGCAGGATAAACGGCGCTACAGCCTTAGCGTCGTTGTCGCGCACAGGCTCGCTGATGTAGTACTCAAAGCTGCCGTCGCGGTAGCGCCCCGAGCCGCCCAAGCCGGACACCACGCAGCCCTTTGTGAGGTTGATGGTGTTGTCGTCGTTTACGGTGATGAACGTTCGCAGCATACCGTCAAAAACGTTACGGGCTTTTTGCAGGTAGCTTTTGTCGAGCCAGCCGTTGAGCGCTCCCTTTGCCCAGGCGTAGCCAAACATGGCGGTGCCCGACGATTCCAGGTAGTTGCCCTCGCGCACGCCCATGTTGGTAACCTGATACCACGCCTTCGACTCGGGGTCTTGCTGCTTCTCCAGCGCAGCCGAAAGGTTTTTAAGAATATCAATAATGTCGCTGCGCCTGGGGTGGTCTGCAGGCAGGTACTCCAGCACGTCCACCAGCGCCATCATGTACCATCCCATACTGCGGCTCCAGAAGTTGGGCGACGTTCCCGTTTCCTTGTTAGCCCATCGCTGCTCGCGGCTTTCGTCCCAGCCGTGGTAGAAAAGCCCCGTAGCGGTGTCGCGGGTATGCTGCGCCACCAGCAGCAGCTGGTGCGCCACCTCGTCGTACAGCGCAGGCTCGCCAAACGTTTTGCCGTACAGCGCGAGGAATGGCGAGGCCATAAACAGCCCGTCGAGCCACATCTGATGCGGGTAAATCTGCTTGTGCCAGAATCCGCCCTCGCTCGTGCGCGGGTGCTGCCGCATTTGCTCGCGCAGCAGGTTGGCGGCGTTTTTGTACTTCGCCTCGCCGGTTTCGCCGTACAGCGCAATCAGCGTTTTTCCGCCGGCAATGTTGTCGATGTTGAACTTTTCGAGCTCGTAGGTGCGAATGGCGCTGCCGTTGTCGAGCAGCATGGTGTCGCCAAAGCTGCGCACGTAGTCGAGGTACTTTTTGCTGCCGGTAGCCTTGTACACCTGGTATATGGCGTAGGTTTCCAGCCCCTGGCAGTAGCCCCACTTGGGCTTTTTCGCGAAGTCGATCATCCAGCTCTCGGGGTAGCGCGCCATTTCCGAGTCGGCCATGCGCACCGACCATTTTTCGCTTGAGCAGCTTGTGCCCGCTGCCAGCGCCGTAGCAATGGCCATTGTTAGGGTGTGTGTTTTCATCGCTAATGTTGATTTAATTACGAATGTTGCATTTTTTTTTCACTCAAAAGTTGTCAAACATAACCATTTCGTCGGGAACGCCCAAGTCGTAGAGCATCTTGGTGGCTGCTACGGTCATCATGGGAGGGCCGCAGAGGTAGTACTCAATGTCCTCCGGCGCGTCGTGCTCTTTGAGGTAGCGGTCGTAGATTACCTGATGAATAAAGCCTGTTGCTCCCGTCCAGCGGTCTTCGGGCAGCGGCTCCGAGAGCGCAACGGTAAAGCTGAAGTTGGGGAATCGCTTTTCTATCTCTCTGAACTGCTTCTCGTAAAACACCTCGCGCAGCGAGCGAGCGCCGTACCAGAAGGTTACCTTTCGCCCTGTTTTGATGGTATGGAAGAGGTTGAAGATGTGCGAGCGCATGGGCGCCATCCCCGCGCCGCCGCCGATAAACATCATTTCGCTTTGCGTGTCGCGCAGGAAAAATTCGCCGTAAGGCCCGGAGATGAGTACCTTGTCGCCCGGCTTGCGCGAGAAGATGTAGGACGAGCATACGCCCGGGTTGACCTTGGCAAAGCCTTGCTCGCGGCTCCAGGGGGGCGTGGCAATGCGCACGTTGAGCATGACGATGTTGCCCTCTGCCGGGTGGTTGGCCATGGAGTAGGCGCGAAATGCCGGCTCGGTATTTCTCATCTTCAAATCCCAGAGCTTCATGCTGTCCCAATCCTTGCGGAATTCCTGCTCCACCTCAATATCCTTAGCAAAATCGACTTCGCAGTTGGGGACGTTCATTTGTATGTATCCGCCCGATTTGAAGCTGAGCGTTTCGCCAGCGGGCAGCCGCAGCACAAGCTCCTTAATAAAGGTAGCTACGTTGCGGTTGCTCTCCACCTCGCACGTCCACTGCTTTACTCCCAAAGCTTCTTCGGGGATTTTTACCGACATGTTTTCGTGCACCTTTACCTGACAGGCGAGCCTCCAGCGGTCTTGCTGCTGCCTGCGGGTAAAAAACCCGACCTCTGTAGGCAGGATGCTTCTCCCTCCGCTCATCACCCTGCACCTGCACAGGCCGCACGTTCCGCCGCCACCGCAGGCGGAGGGCATAAAAATTCCGTTGGCCGACAGCGTGGCGAGCAGGCTAAAGCCCGATGCTGTCGCCAGCGTGCGCTCGCCGCCGTTGATGTCCACTAATACCTCACCCTGCGGGGAGAGCTTTTGCCGTGTAAACAGCAGCAGCGACACCAGCAGCAGCATAATTACCAAAAAAACCAGTATTGCTATTGTTGTTACCATACTTTTATACAACTTTTTTCTACCATTTTTAGCGCAGGAAATAGGGGGCGCATCATAATGCAATTTGAAGCGCACCCTTCTGCTAACCGTTTTTACGGCGTAAAGCTGGCGGGAGCAGCTACAGCTTAATGCCCATGAAGCACATAAAGGCTATACCCATCAGCCCCGTAACGATAAAGGTAATGCCCAATCCTTGCAGGGGTGCGGGGACGTTTGAGTAGGCGAGTTTTTCGCGGATGGCGGCAATGCCCACGATAGCCAGCAGCCACCCTACTCCAGAGCCTAAGCCGAAGGCGGCGGCCTCGCCAAGCGTTTGGTACCCGCGCTCCTGCATGAACAGCGAGCCGCCAAGTATAGCGCAGTTCACCGCAATGAGCGGCAGGAATATCCCCAACGACGAGTGCAGCGTCGGGGCAAACCGCTCTACCACCATCTCCACAATCTGCACAATGGAGGCAATGATGGCGATAAAAAAGATGAACGAGAGGAAGCTCAAATCGATACCCCTCAAGCTCTCGCTTACCCACGCCAGCGCACCGCTGCTGAGCACGTACCTGTTGAGCAAATAGCTTATCGGGACGGTGATGGCCAGCATGAAAAGCACCGCCAAACCTAACCCCGCCGAAATTTTTACGCTCTTGGAAACGGCCAAGTAAGAGCACATTCCCAGGAAGTACGCAAAAATCATATTGTCAATGAAGACCGACTTGACAAATATGTTGACAACATCTCCCATTTTTTTACTGCCTTAAATTTATTTTTACGCTTACCTTTTAGCCGGATTTTTGCTGCGGCTGCGCTGTACCCAAATGATGATGCCCAGCAGGATAAGCGCCATAGGGGGCAGGATTACCAGCCCGTTGTTTTCGTACACTCCGCCGTTGGCAATGTAGAAGCTGCTTGGGATAACGCGGTACCCCCACAGCGTTCCCGAGCCCAGCAGCTCGCGGCAGCAGCTTACCGCTACCAGAATCATGCCGTAGCCCAACCCGTTGCCGATGCCGTCGATGAGCGACGGCCACGGCTTGTTGCCCAGCGCAAACGCCTCAATGCGCCCCATGACGATGCAGTTGGTGATAATCAGCCCGACGAATACCGAGAGCTGCTTGCTCACATCGTAGGCAAATGCCCGCAGCACCTGGTCAACAAGAATCACCATCAGCGATACTATCACCAGCTGCACGATGATTCGGATGCGGTTGGGGATGGTGCTGCGCAGCAGCGACATGATAAAGCTGGAAACCGCAATCACCGCCGTTACCGCAACCGCCATAGCTACCGCCGGCTCCAGCTTTACCGTTACGGCCAGCGCAGAGCAAACGCCCAGCACCAGCACCGTGACGGGGTTGCTACGCCCCAGCGGTTCGGTGAGCAGCTTCAGATTTTTTGCCGAAAAAAAAGGTTCTTTTTCCATTTTACAAATTTTCTGCTTGTTCTACGGGTTTACTTTCTTCCTTTTCCGCCGGAGCTGCGCCGGTGGTGTCTTTTTGCAGCGCTTGCGCCGCGCTTGCAGCCGCAGCCCAGCGCGCTATTCTGGCAGCCTCGTCCTGCTTTGCCTGTAGCAGCGCTCTTTCTTCCTCCTCTTCCTTCTCTTTTTTCTCCCTTTCCCGCTGCCTCTGCTTGGCGCCTTGCATTCGCTGCTGCTCCTTAAAAAACGGCAGGTATGCGCTCAGGTTATCCAGCAGCATTTTCTCTAACCCCTGGCTTGTGATGGTGCCGCCCGAGATGGCATCCACCTCGTGCGGTCGGCCCCGCGTGTTGCCGCCTTTCACCACCTTTACGGAGGTGAACATCGGGGTGGCATCGAATATCTGCTTTCCTGCAAACTGCCGTTGAAATTCCGGCGTTGAGATCTCGGCGCCCAGCCCCGGCGTTTCGCCCTGATGGTCGAACACCACGCCGTAGATGGTAGAGAAGTCGTCGTGCAGCGCCACGTACCCCCAGATAGGCCCCCACAGGCCGGTGCCGCGCACCGGGATGACGTACTTGAGCGTGCTGTCGTCGTCGGAGCAAATAAATACGGGCAGCTTGCGGCTGGCTGCGGGCTTTGCCGCTTCCTCCTCAAGGTTTACCGCAAAGGCATCGCCCTCCTGCGTTGCCCCCAGCGAGCTGACGATGTAGCTGCCGGTAATGTACTTCGCATATTCGTCTTCGATGTGCTGGGCTTTGCTTTTTGCCTTCTTTACGCCTGCGGCCTTATGCACGGAGAGCAGGATGCTTTGCTTTTTCTCTACCTCCACATTTTTTTGCTGGAAAGGCTTGAGCAGCGTTGCCACAACCGATAGCACTGCCGCTACTGCTACCACCAGCGCAATGGAGTACAGGTATATGTATTGGTTGCTGTCTTTGTTCATTAGATTTCAGATTTTCAGATTTCAGATTTTCGCTTGCTTTGCCCGCTTGAGCCTTCGGGCTATGTTGGCCTGCACCACGCAGTGGTCAATCAGCGGAGCAAAGGCATTCATAAATAGAATGGCCAGCATCATTCCCTCCGGGTACGCCGGGTTCAGCACACGTATAACGATCGCCATTACCCCAATAAGGAATCCGTAAATCCATTTTCCGGTTTTTGTTTGCGAGGCGGTAACGGGGTCGGTGGCCATGAACACCGCGCCAAATGCAAACCCGCCTGCGATAAGGTGCTGGTAAGCCGGCATGTTCATGTAGGCGCTGCCGCCAATCAGGTTAAAGAGCAAGCCTGTGAGGTATCCGCCCGCCGCCACCGCCAGCATGATGCGCACGCTGCCTATGCCTGTAAAGGTCAGCAGCGCCGCCCCCAGCAGGATGGCTGCCGTAGAGGTTTCGCCGATGGAGCCGGGGGTAAATCCCCAAAACATTTTTTCGACCTCCATGCCCGAAAACGGCAGGTTGCCTGCTGCAGCCCTTGCCAGCGGGGTTGCGCCCGAAAATCCGTCAACAACTCCCGCGCCGTTGGACAGGCCTGCAACCCAAATGGCATCGCCGGATATATGCGATGGGTATGAGAAAAATACAAAGGCGCGCGCCAAAAGCGCAGGGTTGAATATGTTCATGCCCGTGCCCCCAAATACCTCCTTGCCGATAATAACGGCAAAGGCCGTAGCCAGCGCCAGCATCCACAGCGGAACATCGGGGGGCATAACCATGGGGATGAGAATGCCCGATACCAAAAACCCTTCGTTGACCTCGTGCCCCCGTATTTGCGCCGAGGCAAACTCAATGCCCAAGCCAACAATGTAGGATACCGCCAGCATTGGGAGAACTTTGCCAAGCCCGTACAAAAAAATGCTCCAAAAATCAACTGTCTGATTCACGGACAGGTAATGCTGAAATCCTACATTCCATACCCCGAACAGCAGCGCAGGCGTGAGCGCCATGACCACTACGGTCATCGTCCGCTTGAGGTCGATGGCATCGCGCACGTGGCATCCGCCCGCTGTTACCGTTTTGGGGACAAAGAGAAAAGACTCGAATGCCTCGAGCGTTGAGTGCAGGAAGTGCAGGCGACCTCCTTTCTCGAAGCAGGGCCTGATGTTATCAAAAAAGTTTCGCGTAGCCTTCATATTCCTAAATCTATAGATTATAGAAATTCTTCACCGTTATTTTTGCTTTGCCGCCGCCCGTTTTAGCCGACCTCAGCCCTCACCAGGTCAATGCCCTTTCGCAGCAGCCGCTGCACCTCTACCTTTGAGGAGCACACAAACTCGCACAGCGCGAGGTCTTCCTCTATCACCTCGTAAATTCCCAGCTTCTCCATGCGCTCCACGTCGCCCGCTATGATTGCCTTAATCAGAAAAACCGGCAGGATGTCCATAGGCAGCACCCGCTCGTACTGCCCGGTTACGACAAGCGCACGCTGCCCACCGTTGAGGTTGGTGTTCAGGGCGTACTGCCTGTCGGGCATGAGCCACGAGAAGTAGGTGCGCGACATGCTCATCTTCTTGAAGCGCGGCATCAGCCATCCCAGCGTTTCGTAGCGGTCGCCTTCGGGGATAACCGTTACCTCGTTATCGTAAAAGCCCAGATGCCCGCTTATGCCCACCTTGGCTCCGGTGAGCACGTTTCCGCTAATCACGCGCTTGCCCACGCCCCGATCGTTGATAAGCTCTGCCAACTCGCTCAGCGATGCCCCGGCTGTCATGCGGTAGTAGCGCGGCTTCTTAACCTCCGGGCCTACCAGCGCAACCACCTTCGAAACGTCATACGTGCCGCCGGTAAAGAGCCTTCCCAGCGCAATCACGTGCTGCGGAGCGATTGTCCACACCACCTCGCCCTTGTTGATGGGGTCGATGTGGTGTATCTGCACGCCAACGTTGCCGGCAGGGTGCGGCCCTTTGAAGCGGTGTATCGCCACGCCTTTGGCGCGCTCAAGCGTGTTGTTGGCAGGGTAGTCGGCGCAGAGCGAAAGGTGCACGCTGCCTGCCGTCAGCTTTTTCAGCGCATCAACGCCTTTTTGGAAGGGTGCGCTTTCGCCGTTCACGAGGTAGTCGGCATCGGCGGCGAGGGGCGCCGTGTCGAACCCCGAAATGAAAATGGCCTTGGGCGTTGCCTGCGGGTCGGCAATAACGCCGTAGGGGCGCTGCACCAAAAAAGGCCATGCGCCCGCCTTCAGCATAAGCCTCACCACCTCGTCGCGCGGCGCTGATGCAAGGTCGGGGACATCATGCTGCTCGCTCTCGCTTTGCTCGTTGGGGGAGACTACTGCCTCCAGAATTGCCCGCCTATCGCCGCGGCGCACCGCTTGCAGCGTGCCGCTTACGGGCGAGGCAAAAAGTATTTCGGGTTTGTACTTGTCGCAAAAAATTGGCGTCCCTGCTTTTACGGTGCTACCCGCTTCGAGAAGCATTTTGGGAGTTAACCCATGAAAATCAGTAGGTTTAATGGCGTAAGAGAGCGGGGATGGACATTTAGGGAGTACTCTTTCGGGCAAACCCTGCAACTTTATATTCAACCCTTTTTTTAATTTAATGGCTTGCTGCATACATGCATAATTGAAACATT
>JAIRMD010000014.1 GCA_031258915.1 Prevotellaceae bacterium | reverse complement strand
GAATAGCATATTGCTATCCACCTAACGGCCAAAATGGTAGCTTGCCAGCCGGTCGATGGGGTAGCGGAGGATTTCGAGCGAAGTAATGCCGTGCTTTTGCGCCACCTCCCTCAGCATATCTGCAAACAAGAAGCCCACCGAGCCTACCACACCCAGCCGGTGGCCATCGCTGCACATCGGCTTGACGTGGCACTCAAAAAAGCTGCTGAGCGACCGGCAAACCAAGCTGCGAGCAAAATCGTTATCCCTGTTCTTTACCAAAAAAGCCGCGAAGCCGGCGAGGTATTCCGCCGGTGCGTCGCCGTGATACACGGCGCGTAGCGCCTGCTCGCGCGTCAATCCTTGCAGCTCCGGCTGGCGGGCGAGCGCTGCCGGAAGCTGCCCGTAGAAGTATGCCCGCAGCAGGCGCTTGCCCATGTCGGCGGCGCTGCCCTCGTCGCCAACGATGTAGCCAAGCGCGTTGGAGTGCTTCACCACGTTGCGGCCATCGTATACTCCGCACGAGGAGCCGGTGCCGAGCACCGCCACTAAGCCGCTTTTGCCGCCAAACAGCGCACGCGCCGCCCCCAGAAAGTCGGGCAGCACCGCTATCTTTGCCTGCGCGAACACGCACGCCAGCGCCTCCGCCAGCGCACCTGCAGCAGATGCCTGTGCGCACCCTGCTCCGTAAAAAAACAGCTCTTCGGGCTGCGCACCTTGCAGCTCGCATGGCACCCGCTCCCGAGCTGCCGCCTGCAAACCGTCCTGCGGCACGTGCAAAGGGTTAATGCCTCTGCCCGCGTAACTCCTGCGCGTACCGTCGGGTAGCACAAGGCGCCAGTCAGATTTGGTAGAGCCGCTGTCAACAACAAGAAGCATGAGGAGAGGTATGAGGTACGAGGTATGAGGTGCTGGTTATGAGGTAATTCATAGCCTATACTTCTTTTTTTGTCCGGTAGCTGGTGGCTACTTCGCCTTTGCTTACTTTCAGCAACTTTGACTTTAGCAGCTGCCTGCGCAGGGGTGAGAGCTTATCGACAAACAGCTGCCCCTCAAGGTGTTCGTACTCGTGCTGAATAACGCGGGCTCGGATGCCGTCGAACCACTCGTCGTGCGCCACAAAATTTTCGTCGCAGTAGCGCAGGCGTACGCGCGGCAGGCGCTTCACGTTTTCATGAACTTTGGGGATGCTCAGGCAACCCTCCTCGTACACCCACTCCTCGCCGGCCTCCTCCAGAACGTGCGCGTTGATAAACGCCTGCTTAAACCCTTTTCCGTCGGGGTAGCTCTTTGAAAGGCAGTCGGTGTCAACCACAAAAAGGCGGATATTTTTTCCTATCTGCGGAGCCGCTAAGCCTACGCCATCGGCATGGTAGAGGGTCTCCCACAGGTTGGCCAGCAGCTGGTCGAGGTGAGGGTAGTCCGGCGAAATATCCTCCGATTTTTTTCGCAGCAGGGGAGCGCCATATAAGTAAACAGGTAGTAGCATTGTAGATTTCAGATATTAAGGCTCAAAAAGAGCTTGTGCCCCATTTTTTGCTCTTTGGTTTGCAGGTACTGCCGGTTGTGCTCGTTGGGCTTTATCACGATGGGGACGACCTCTACCACCTCGATGTTGTAGCCCTCCAGCCCTTTCCGCTTGAGGGGGTTGTTGGACATCAGCCTCATTTTGCGCACCTCCAGCGCGTGTAGCATGCTTGCCCCCACGCCGTAGTCGCGCTCGTCGGCGCCAAATCCCAGCGCAAGGTTTGCCTCAACCGTATCCATCCCCTGCTCCTGCAGCTTGTATGCGTGGATTTTGTTGAAAAGCCCAATTCCGCGCCCCTCCTGGTTGAGGTAGATAATCACGCCTCGCCCCTCCTGCTCAACCATGCGCATGGCCTCGTGCAGCTGCGCCCCGCAGTCGCACCGGCGCGAGCCGAAGATGTCGCCGGTGGCGCACGAGGAGTGCACGCGGACAAGTATCGGCTCGTCGTGCTTCCACTCTCCTTTTACCAGCGCTACGTGCTCCATTCCGTTCGACTTTTGGCGAAAAGCAATGAGGTCAAAGCATCCCCACTCGGTGGGCAGGCAAACGCGGTCGCCGCGCTCCACGATGCTGTCGGTTTTGAGCCGGTGGGCAATCATGTCGCTGATGGAGATTATTTTCAGGTCAAACTTTTTGGCAACATTTTCGAGCTGTGGCAGGCGAGCCATAGTGCCGTCGGGGTTCATCACCTCGATGAGCGCGCCCGCCGGCTGCAGCCCTGCCATGCGAGCAAGGTCAATGGTGGCTTCGGTGTGCCCTGCCCGCCGCAGCACACCTCTATCCCTTGCCCTGAGCGGGCTGATGTGCCCCGGTCGGCCAAAGTCCTCCGGCTTCATGGCGGGGTTGGCTAAGGCGCGGATGGTGGCTGCACGGTCGTGCGTCGATACGCCGGTGGTGCAGCCGTGCCCCAGCAAATCTACCGTTACCGTGAACGGCGTTTCGTGCGTCGAGGTGTTGCGGGCTACCTGCATGTCGAGCTCCAGCTCGCGGCAGCGCTCCTCTGTGAGGGGAACGCATATCACCCCGCGACCTTCGTTGAGCATAAAGTTTACCTTGTCGGGCGTAATGAGCTCTGCCGCGGCAATGAGGTCGCCCTCGTTCTCGCGGTCTTCGTCATCTACCACAATCACAAATTTTCCGTTGCGGATATCCTCTACTGCTTCTTCTACGGTGTTCAGCATGTAATTATACA
>JAIRMD010000232.1 GCA_031258915.1 Prevotellaceae bacterium | reverse complement strand
GACGATGCGAAAATCGGGGTCGAGCGCCGGCTGCGCGAGGTAGATGCTGCGCACCGCGCGCTGAAAATTGAGGTCGGCCTCGTGTATGTCTTCCTTTCCGTTGAGGTACTGCCGGTCTTCGCCGCACCGGCTCTCCGAGAGCTGTGCCTGCGTGAACGAAAAGGGTACGTCGAGGAACAGGTTCAGCTGCGGCTTGGGAATTTTGAAGTGCCCGTACTCAAGGTTCAGAATCCATTCGCGCAGCTTGCTGCATCCGTTCTCGTCGGGTAGCTTGGCGCACTGAAAGGCAACGTTGGAGTACACGTAGCGGTCGACGATTACGAAGTAGCCATCCTCTATCCAGCGGCTGATTTCGGCGGCGGCGGCGTGGCGATCTTCGGCGTAGATGAGCGCCACAAGGTAGGGGTTTACCGCGTCGATTTTCCCCAAATCGCCGCGCAGAAATTTGGCGATAAGCTCGCCCCAGATGTTGGACGCTACGCGCGGAAAATGGAGGTATTTGCAGCGCACGCCAAGGCTTTGCAGGTGCTGCTGTAGCAGCGCAACCTGCGTAGATTTTCCGGCACCGTCAAGCCCTTCTATGGCAATAAAGTTCATGCGTGTTTCAAAAAAATGTAGTACCTTTGCCCCACAAAATTAACAGAATCCACGCACAAATGAAAGCGAAACATCGTTTTTTGCAAAAAAAAACATGCCTGCGCTGCGGCGAGCAGCTGCTTGACTTGGCAACGCCTGTGGTTATGGGTATTTTGAACGTTACCCCCGACTCTTTTTTTGCGGGCAGCCGCGCCAGTACCGCCGACGCTGTGGCAGCGCACGTTTACCGAATGCTGGTCGAGGGTGCGGCCATTGTGGATGTAGGCGCCTGCTCAACGCGGCCGGGGGCGGACGAGGTATCGCCCACCGAAGAGCTGCGCCGCCTGTGCCCGGCGCTGGAGGTGGTGAGGGGCAAGTTTCCGCAGGTGGTGGTGTCCGTTGACACCTTTCGCGCGGAGGTAGTGCGCGAGGTGGTAGCGCAGTTTGGCGCGGTGATAGTAAACGATATTTCGGGCGGGCAGCGCGACGAAAAAATGTTTGAAACCGTTGCCCGGCTCAGCCTTCCCTACGTGCTGATGCATACGCGCGGAACGCCGCAAACCATGCAGCAGCTAACGGATTACGGCGACTTGATGGGGGAGGTAGTGCGCTACCTGTCGGAAAAACTGAGCGCGCTGCACGGCATGGGCGTGTGCGACGTTATCCTCGACCCCGGCTTTGGCTTTGCCAAAACAACCGGGCAAAACTTTGAGCTGCTGTCGCGCATGGAGGAGTTTGACATCTTTGAGCTGCCTTTGCTCGCCGGCCTTTCGCGCAAGTCAATGGTGTGCCGGACGCTGAACGTAACGCCGGCGGAGGCGCTCAACGGCACCACTGCGCTCAACATGCTTGCGCTCGCCAAAGGTGCCGACATTCTCCGCGTGCACGACGTAAAGGAAGCGGCCGAAGCGGTGGCGCTGGCAGCGGCAGCCGGAGTAGCTGCAGCGCCGCAAGCATGCTCTTAACCAAAAAAAATTATGTTTTTCACCATTCGCATCCTCGATATTATTGACATCCTGCTGGCCGCAGTCTTGTTTTACCAGATGTATAAGCTTATTCGCGGCACGGTGGCCATCAATATTTTCATCGGCATATTCGCGCTTTACGTGCTGTGGATTGCAGTGAAAGCGCTCAGCATGGAGCTTCTCAGCACCATTTTGGGGCAAGTGCTGGGCGTGGGCGTGCTGGCGCTATTCATCGTTTTCCAGCAGGAAATACGCAAGTTTTTGCTCTACCTCGGGACGCAGTACATGTCGCGCAGCACATTCTCGCTCCGCTCCGTCTTTCTCAGGAAATCCGAGAAGCTCACAAGCGGCGTCAACGTTGACGCTATTGTGAAGGCATCGCGCAACATGTCCGAGAGCAAAACGGGGGCGCTTATCGTCATCCAGCGCACCACTTCGCTTGAGTCGTACGAGGCATCGGGCGACGTGCTCGATGCCAACACCAACAGCCGGCTGCTCGAAAACATTTTTTTCAAAAATACCCCCCTGCACGACGGCGCCGTGATTATTGTGCGCAGCAAAATCCGCGCTGCACGCTGCGTGCTGCCCTCAACCGACAACCTCAACCTGCCTGCACGCTACGGCATGAGGCACCGCGCAGCGCTTGGAATATCGGAAAACAGCGATGCTATAGTGGTGATAGTAAGCGAAGAAACAGGCGATATTTCTTTCGTAGAAGCGGGGCACATCAACAGCGGCATTACCTCCACGGAGCTGCGCCGTTTGCTTGAGGACGCGCTCAACAAGTAACAGTGAAAGTCAGAAAGTCAAAAAATTGTAAAAACTTAAAAATACAGCTTACCGATGGGAAGATACTACATTGACAGCGTTGATTACAAAATCTTGACGCTGCTAATTAAAAATGCGCGCACCCCTTTTTTGGAAATAGCGCGCGAATGCAGCATTTCCGGTGCAGCGGTTCACCAGCGCGTAAAGAAGCTGGAGGATGCCAACGTAATCGTGGGGTCGCGCATGGTGGTGAAGCCTCGCTCGCTGGGCCTGGATATCTGCGCTTTCGTGAATGTAAAGCTTTCAAAGCCGGATGTTTCAAAAAGCGCGATCGAAGAGTTTCGCAAAATACCCGAAATCGTGGAGTGTCACTTTATTGCAGGGCCATTTTCGCTGCTGCTCAAGATCTACTGCCACGACAACGAGCACTTGATGGACTTGCTGGTAAACCAAATCCCGCATATTGTTGGGGTTACCGATACGTCATCGTTCATTTCGCTCGAGCAGGTTTTCGAGCGTGAGCCGTACTTGCTGCCCCTGTGGAGAAAAGGTAGCGCGGCAGAAGATGAGGGTGAGGCGGAATGAGAGAGAAAAATTCTACTTTACCGGAATAAATCCGACATCGGCAATGATTTTTTGCCCTGCGTCCGACAGCACGTAGCTAATAAAAGGCTTGACGCTCTCCTCCGATTGCGCTATGTAGTAGTAGAATAG
>JAIRMD010000141.1 GCA_031258915.1 Prevotellaceae bacterium | reverse complement strand
CCACGAATTACACGAATTGCACGAATTTGTCCACGAATTACACGAATTGCACGAATTTGTCCACGAATTACACGAATTGCACGAATTTGTCCACGAATTACACGAATTGCACGAATTTTCCTTCGTAGCAATTAGTGTAATTCGTGCAATTCGTGGACAAAATCGCAGCTTCTGTATTCCACAGCGTCCCACAGCGTCCCTAAGGTCACCCCGCTGCGAAATGGCGCTGTAAACTCGCACAACGGTGCGTCTTAGCGACAAACCCGCGACAAACCCGCAGGGCGCGTCATTCCGAGCGGAGTGCGCGAGGCACGAGCGCACGAAGTCGAGGAAACTTCTACCATACGACGGTGGTATGCTGGGAGATTGGCTGCGCCGAGCTCCGCTTCGCTCCGGTTCCTCGACTGCGCTCGGGATGACGGGAAAGTGGCGGCGTGCGCCATCAAATAAATCACATAAATCAAAATAAATCAAACATCAGACAATAATAAAAACCTCAAAAAAAAATGAAACATTTTTTATCCCTCGCCCTCTTATGGGCTATGTGCAGCGTAAACGCCTTTGCCGACGACACAATTAACGTTAGCTCTTCTTCTTCCGCCGGTGACGGATGGACGCGTTCGTATTCGTCTTCGTTGTCCAGGTATTACTACACCATCACGAAAGACGGTACGTACACCATTACGGGCAGCACCTCCGGCAAGAGTGCCCGATACGTTGTTGTATCTAAGGGCGTTAAGGCAAATATAACATTCGACAACCTAACCATTAACGCGGCGAATAGCTCCTCTGATCCCACCTCTCTTATCGAAATCACCCCTTTTACCATAGAAGATAGTGCGCAAGTAACCTTGACGCTTCAAGGCAGTAGCGCTTTGACGAGCTCACGCGGCACAAGCTACACGAACGACAATGTCCGCACAATCTGCTCCGACAGCCCGACGGTTTTTTCGGTTGGCAGAGCTGCACGCTTGATCATAGAAGGGGATGGCTCTCTTTCTCTAACCAGCAGTCCGGTTAGCTACTTTCTTGGCTCTACCGGTGATGGCATTAGCTATTACGGCCACATTACCATCAACAGCGGCACGGTGACGGCAATAGCCAGTGGCGAAGTGACCAGTTCCGGCGGCGATGCTATCCGTGCCGACACCATCATCATCAACGGTGGCAAGGTAACAGCAACCGGCGGTAACGGCAATAACGCCAATGACTCTGGTACCGGATCCGGAGGCGGAAAGGGCGGAGCGGGTCTCCGTGCCAACTGCATCATTATCAACGGCGGAGAGGTGACCGCAACAAGCGGTGTTTCTCCGGGAAGGATGAACGATGGTATGCCGGCTATTGCGGGGGTGTGGAACTACGACACTGATCCTCGTTCTTCTTCTGTCATCATCAACGGAGGAACGGTAGTAGCCATAGCCGGCGCCAACATAAAAGAGGGTAACCCTATGGCTATCGGGGTTTATGAGGGTAAAGATACTCGTTATAAGTATCTTTTCAATTTTATCGTCACCGGCGGAAATTTTTCGGTGAACACTTTAGAGAACCTCCCGATGCCGACAAACGGCTCAGAATCCGTTTACCGCGTAACGCTTTCGCTTTCGGGTGTGAGCAAGGCAACGCCTGTCAGCGCGGCGTTTATTTCGCAAATCACTGGGCTTAGCTACGGGTTTACGGATGTAATGACCGCCGCCGAGGGAAAGCTCACCCTGTGGCTACCGGCAGGAACCGGAGCAATTACCGTGATTCCGACAAGCGGGTCAACTTGCGCTTACACTAACAGCGCTGTGACCGTGACGGATAACAACCTCGCCACCGCAACGCTCACCGCATCCACGAGCTGCACCTACGCCAAGATCAGCATCACGAAGGACGGGGAGACATGGAGTAGCTGCAACCGACAAATAACGCTCCGCGACAACAACGGAGCCATACAGGGGGTCGCATACGACGGCACGCTTCGCTGCTTTGGGGGGGCAGGAACCTACACCCTCTACGACGGCGAAACCTCCACCGGCAAAACAGCCACCATAAATTCCTCGACAACCAACACGACGGTAGCAACGCTGAACTACTACACGGTAACGTTTTCCGCTGCGGACAGCACCGGCGCCAAAGGCTCTACCATCGGCGCAACGTATGGCAGCACGGATATTCCGAGCAACGAGGTTGTGCTCGCCGGCAAAGAGCTGCGCGTAGCGGCTGTGGGCAAGGGCGCCGCACAGAAGGTAGAGTACGTTTACGCATGGACGGGTAAGGGTGTAAGCGCAAGCACTGTAGGCAACAGCACGCTGACCATCAGCAACCTTTCGCAGCGGATTGACGTAAGGTGCACCGTAAGCGTACCCCCTAATCAGGTGAAGCTGAGCCAAACAGGAACGTACTCCTTTGGCGATTCCGTTTACAGCTACAGCGCACCTGCGCTGCTCACCGCTACGGTGACCAGCACGGGAAACAGGGCTACAGGTGCGCTAACGGTGGCGCTGAGCAGCGGAGTAGGCAGCGCGTTCAGCTTGTCCGTAACTTCGCTTCCTTCTCTTCCATACACGGGCGCTACGAACACCTTCACCGTTGTGCCTAAAACAGGGCTCTCCGTCGGAGCCTACACGGACACCGTAAAGGTTTTTAACAACAATGTGAGCAGCAAATCGTTTGTTGTAAGCTTCACGGTCACCCAAAAGGAAATAAGCATTGCCGGCGGGAGAATTGCGCCGAAAACCTACGACGGCACAGACAGCGTAACGGTGGACAGCGTAGCCTTTGGCGGGCTGGCGGCGGGCGAAACGATGGCGCTCGGCACAGACTACACGGTGGACAGCGCACGATTTGTCGGCAACATAAATGCAGGAGACAACCGAATGATAAAAATGTACGTTTCGCTGATAGATACCAGCGCCACGGCAAAAAACTACCGCCTGCATCCCAACGCAAGCCCGGACACGCTCAAAAACCAAACCATTTTGCAGCGGCTGATTGTCGTTGATACCGCTTTCATTGCGCAAAAAATTTACGACGGGGTAGACACCGCCAGCATAGACAGCGTGCGGTTTAAAGGATTTTTAGCCGCTAAAAACTTTACTGCCGAGTACTACGCTGTGGACAGCGCATTTTTTAATGATGCGGAAGCAGGAGATGGAAAAACGGTAACAGCGTACGTATCGCTAAGCGACAAGGCAAAAAACTACGTGCTGGAAAATGGAGTACGCACGCTAACAAACCAAAAAAAACAAAACCCTAACAGGGGCAAAGCCCCTGTTAGGGTTGAGGTTTAGGGTTGTGCGGGGTGGCTAATTGTACCCCGGGTTCTGGTAGTTACTTTTGTACTCGTCGTCGCCGTCCATGTTGTCCAGCTGGCCGGTGGGGACGGGGCGCAGGTAGAGGTACTTGTGTCCGTCGCCCTTGGTTTTCAGGTCGCGCTCTACCGTTTGGGGCGTGTCGTCGCCTACCGTAGCGCAAATTTGGTACTCGCCTGCGTACTCCGCCCACTTCTGGGTGCGGGCAAGGTCGTGCCAGCGGTAGCCCTCGCCGAAGAACTCGCGCGAACGCTCGTCGAGGATGTAGTTGACGGTTATCGGATCGGGCGTGGCGGCGGTCATGTCGCTGCTGTAGTCGTCCGTTTTTGCGGCGTTTGCGGCGTTATTGAACTTCCACTTTCCGGCGCGGGCGCGGAGCACGTTCACCAGCTCGCGCGCGGTTTTACCGGCTGTTGTCGTAGCCCCCTTCACTGCGGCTTCGGCGGCGATGAGGTAGAGCTCCGAGAACTTGAGGATGTTGTACGGGCGCGAGCTGGCTACCTTGTCGTCGTTGTAGTCGTTTGCCTTGCGGTAGGCTCCCAGCTTCCACAGCCCGGGAAATACTTTGCGCGAGATTTTGCTCAGCGGCGCCACGTAGTCGGCTCTGCCGGACAACACTCCAAGCCCCATGCTGCTCTTGTAGGTGGAGTTGGAGTAGTCAACCCCGCCCGGGTCGGTCTCCAGAAAGGTGACTGCCGGCTCACCGGCGTTTATGGGCATAAAGTTGGCGTTGTAGAGCGTTGAGTCTTTGTAGGCGGCGGTGCCCAAGTTCCACGTGCCGCGGTAAACCTGCACAAACGTTCCGTCGAAGCGGGAGTCTTTCTCCTTTTCGGCAAACGTGGTTGAGAATACCTTGATCGGCGGCGCCATGCGCGACCACATGCGGCTGAACGATTGTCCCGCCTGTACGGTGCGGAAAAAAAGATTTGCGTTAGCCCAGCTCTTCGACGAGGTGCTGCCCGTAACGGAGTGGAAGTACCACGTTACCATCCACACGGCTTGGTTTTGCCCGTTTCCCTCGCCGTCGTTCCATCCGGTAACGTTGCTTTCGCTGTACTTTGCGCTGCTTTCCGTGTGGTCTGCCCAGAGCATTACTTCGCTGTTGCGGTCGTTGGTGGCCACGTTCACGTCGTAGTAGGTATCTTGCAGCTTGTACTGCCCCGGGTTGTCAATGGCGTATGTAGCCACGTCGTAGGCCTTTTGGAAGCACTGCGCAGCGGTCAGGGCGGCATAGCTGCCAACGCCTGCGCGGGTGCAGGCCGGGTAGGTGGGGATGTCCTCCGGATTTTCGAGCCACCAGCCAAAGGTGAGGTAGGCTTTGGCGAGAACGAGCCGCGCCACGTTTTTGGTAAGCGTTCCCACCATGCGGGGGTTGTCGGGCAAATCGGCCACCGCCTGCTCCAGATCGGGGAATACCGCCTTGCAGTAAACCTCCGGCACGGTGTTGCGGGTGCTAAACCGCGTGGGGGTAGTGTTGAACTTCAATTCACCGCCGCCCAGGTCGAGGGGCACTCCGCCAAAGGTTTGCGCCAGCAGAAAGTAGTAGAATCCGCGGAAAAACCGCGCCTCGGCAATCAGCGCCGGATCCATACCGGCCTCAACGGCGTTGTCGATAACACCCGTTGCGGAGTTGATGGCGCCGTAGGCTTGGTTCCACAGCCGGTCGAAGCGGCTGTTGGAGGCATCGGGGATGCCCAGGCCGCAGAGGTCGGCCGCCTTGAAGTTTCCGTCGGCCTCCGAGCCGTAGGTGTACTCGTCGGTGCCGGTTTCGCAGGCGTTGTAGTAGTACGGCTCCCCGTACACCCTGCGCAGGCCTGCGTAGAGGCCGGTCAGCCCGCCCACAACGCCGGTTTCGGTGGTGAAGAAGCCCGGCTCGAACTTGTTTCGGGACGTTTCTTCCAAAATGTCCATGCAGCTCGCTGTTAGCATCAGGGCTACAGCCGCAGCTATTTTACTTATTTTCTTCATGATTACTAATGTATTAAAAAGTTAAACTTAAACCAAACAAGTAGTTACGGGTGGTAGGCGTGTTGACGCCTACGATGGGCAAACGCCCCTGCAGCTGGTCTGTAATAGATTGGTTTTCATCTCCGTAAGAGTTCGTTTCGGGGTCTAACCCCGACTCGCTGTGGTAGGGCGAGAAGAGCACAAACGGATTTTGCACGGTGGCGTAGAGCCTGAGCTTGCCAAGCCCTGCGGTTTTGAGCCATCGCCTGTTGACGTCGTAGCCCAGCGTAATGGAGCGTATTTTGAGGTAAGAAGCATCGAAGTATGACAGGGTTTTGGCGTACTTCGGGTTGTTGCTGGAGCTCACGCCGCCGGGTCGGGGGTACTTTGCGCCGGTATTTTCGGGCGTCCAGTAGTCCACCTCCACGTTGTTTTCGCGCACTCCGCCCAAGGTGTTACGGTAGCCTGTTGCGCCGTAGAGGGTAGAGATGAGGATGCCCCCGCTCTTGAACGCGCCTATTACGCTCAGGTCAAAGCCCTTGTAGGCAAGCCTTGTGCTGAATCCGCCCTGAAAATCCGCCTCAAGGCTCTGGGGCTGGCGGTCGTCGGCGTTAATTGCCCTTACGGGCTTACCCTCTGCGTCGTACTCTCCGGTGTACTCCACCTTAATCATCCCCACGTTTCCGCCCGGCTCAAGGATGTCGAGGTGGGGGTCGCCTGCCTGCCATAGCCCTATCTTTTTGTGGTCAAATACCACGTCGATGGGGTATCCCACAAACCACCAGTTACCCTCGTTTTTCTCCTGCCCCGAGGCGAGCGCCAGCAGCTTGTTGCGGTTGGCGTAGAGGTTTACGCCGGCCTCCCACGTAAAGCCGTTGAGGTTGTCGAGTATCACGCCGCTGAGCGAAAGCTCAACGCCGTTGTTTTCGGTTTCGCCGATGTTGGCCATGTAGTCCTGCACGGCAGTCGTGCTGGGCAGCTTTACGGCCAAAAGAATGTCTTTGGTGTGCTGCCGGTAGTACTCGATGGTACCGGATAGCCGCCGGTTGAGCAGGGAGAAGTCCAGGCCGAAGTTCCACGTTTGGGTGTACTCCCAGCCGAGCTTTTCGTTGGGCAGCTGCGAAATGTAGTATCCGGTGGCGTATCCGCTTTCGCTGTCGCCAAAGTTGTAAAACCTTGTGTTGAGCTCGCCGAGGGTTTGGTAGGGGTCAACGGCTTGGTTGGACGTTTCGCCGTACCCCACGCGGAGCTTGAGGGCGCTAAGCCAGCTGAGGTCGCCCATAAAGCTTTCGCGGTGCAGGTTCCACCCGGCGGACACGGCCGGGTAGGTGTGCCACTTGTACCCGGGCGCCAGGCGCGATGAAGTGTCGGAGCGCAGGGCAAGGCTCAGCATGTAGCGGTCGTCGTAGTCGTACATCACGCGCCCCATGTACGAAATCAAGCCCGAAAGGGAGTAGTGCTGGTCGTCCTTGTTGATGGTTTTTTCGCCCTCCCCGTAGCCTAAGTTGAAGTACTGGAAGTGGTCTGCGGGGAGATCCCTGACGGAGAAAGCCGAACGGTTGTAGAAGCTTTCCTCTGCGGAGTACATTGCCACGGCGTTCACGTGGTGCACGCCGGCAAAGGTGCGGTCGTAGTTGAGCAGGTTTTCCACCGTCCATCCGCTGGTGAGGGAGTTGCTGACGGAGGCCGACGACAGCGCGTTGGGGTCGGGGTTGTTTACGCCTTTTCCCGTAAATCCTCCCCCGTTAGTCCACCTGATGTTGAGGCCGAGGTTGATGCGGTAGCTCAAGCCCTCCACGCCGGGTATTTTCACCTCGCCGTAGAGGTTGTTGTACGATCCTAAGGTCTTGCTGTCGCTCATCCAGAGGTCTTTTGCCTCCTCCAGCCTGTCCCTTGTCCATACCACAGCCGAAAGCCCTGCCGGCGAGTATGAGACGGATCTTTTCAGCGTTCCGTCTTCGTTGTAGGGGTCAACCAGCGGCGTAGGAGCTATCGCATTGCCCACGCTCACCTGATTTCCCTGCGAAAACCCGTAGGCGTTGTTTGAGGTCAGCCCAAAGCGGAGGTACTTCCCCACAGACTGGTCTATGGCGGTGCGTAGCGAAATGCGGGTGTACTGCTGCGTGGGCACCACCGCCTGCTCCTTGTAGAACGAGCCGCCAAAAATGTAGCTGCCCTTTTCGGAGCCATTGGCCACGCTCACGTCGTGGCTGGTTACCATGCCCTGCCGGTAGAACATGTCCTGAAAGTCGGTGCTCACGCCGTCGCGCTCGTCGCCGCTGTTTTGGATTTTTGAGTCGGTGCCGGGGGTTAGGTCGTCAATTGTTCTTTTCACTTCGTCGCGGAGCTTGGCAAACTGCGGCCCGTCCATCATGGGGTAGCGTGCAAAGAGGCTCTTCACGCCGTAGTAGCCGTTGTAGGTAACCTGCGCCTCCTGCCCCGCCACGCCGCGGTTGGTGGTAATCAGGATCACGCCGTTTGCGCCGCGCGAGCCGTAGATGGCCGTTGCGGAGGCGTCCTTGAGGATGTCGATGCTCTTGATGGAGCTGGGGTCAACGTCGTTTACGGTGCCCGCAAAGGGAATGCCGTCCAGCACAATCAGCGGATCGTTGCTGGCCGTGAGCGAGCGCGTGCCGCGAATGCGGATTTGCATTGCGCCGCCGGGCTTGGTGGAGGTTTGCGTCATCTCCACGCCCGCAATGCGCCCCTGCAAGGCCTG